>JBHACQ010000129.1:0-4477 GCA_041854625.1 Leptotrichia sp.
TAATTTTTATAATCTTTTTTCTGAGTTACAGGAATATAAAGTAGATATTGATAAAATAAAAATAGAAGAATGGCAGAAGGATGTATTTGAGAATTTACTGGAAATCAATAGATGCATTGAAGAGCAGGTAAAGCTGAGAGGATTGACGCTTCCTTATATGCTAAGAAAAAAAGAGAATATAAGTGAGTTTTTTTTAAAAGGAACTAAGAAAATCTGTTTTATAAATAAAGTAAAATTTACCCCGTTTGAAAAGGAAGTCATACAGGCATTTGAAGAAAGAGGTACTATCGTTAGAAATGTTATTCAGATTGATAGGAAAGATTTTGATGAGGAAAAACTGATGATAAAAGGGACGTTTGGACTTCCTGATAAAAAAAATTTTGAGGAAAAGAGGATAAATATTGAAATCCATCAGTTTGACAACAAATTTACCCAACTGATGGGAATAGTAAAAAAACTGGATACAGAAAGCAGGAAGACAGATAGCTGGAATCAGGAAAGCCAATACAGGATATATGATGTACAGGAAATAAACGGCAGTACAAGGAAGGACTATCAGCTGTTAAACCAGAACAAGATAACCTATAATCTGGAAGAAACAATGGAAAACAGCAGTATATATAAGATTCTGTCGTTACTATGCAATATTTTAGGGAGCATAAAAATAGAAAATAAAAGTGGAGAAGGAAAGATACTTCTATTTAAACTGAAGGAAATCCATAGCAGCTTTAAAAATGATGGATTCTTAAAGGTATTTAATCTCAGAAAATCATATGACTTTCTGCAGGAGCTAACTTCGGAAGGTTATAAATATATTTCTTTGAAGATGCCAGAAATATCTGATGAAGAAAAGAATATTTCCGGGAAAGAAAACCTTCTTAAATTTCTAGAAGAACTTGAAAAAATATATTCTATAGATAATTTACAGGACTATGGAAAATTTCTTGAAGAAATATTTGAAAAAGTAGAAGAGAAGGAAGAAAAGATAAGGAGTAAATACTTTGAGGCTTTGTCGGAAATGGTTGTACTGGAGGAATTCAGTTTTGATAACTTATGGCATGGTTTCTTTAAAGGGAGTATATCTGCAAGTCTGTTAAAAATGTTTTTAAAATATTTAGATAAAAAGGCAATTAGCCTTGATCTTGAAGAAATAGATGGACAGGAAGCGGAAAAAAAATATAAGATAAATTCATTTTCTGCAATTTCAGAAACCCGGAAAGAAAATATAATATTTTTAAATCTTCAGGATTCCTTTCCGAAGGTAAAGGTGAATAATTATCTCTTTTCTAAAAATCAGAGGATAAGTATGGGACTACCTGTAAACGAAGATATCCGTCAGATGGAATTTTTCAAATTTTTCAATAATATTTTTGGTGGTAGGAATATATACCTGTCATATGTAAAAAATCTGGATGAGAATATAGATTGTGCAGGAGTGATAGAGGAGATGAAGCTGAAGTATGGCATACAGACTGAAAGTGTCTTTGCTGGTGGAGAGATAAGCGAAGGAGAGGAGATTTCATTCATAAAGAAATATTTTACTTCCAAAGGGAAAAAATGGGAAAAAAAATTCATAGGGGAGTTTATTCCTTCCAGAATGGAAAAGGACAGGAAAAAAATAATGGAAGAAAAGCTTAGCTTAGGATATTATGGATTTGAAAAACTGAGGGATTTTGAATATGGATATTATCTGGAAAAAATGATAGGAAAAACTGAAAAGGAAGAAATAGACGAGAAGATAGATCCGTTACTTTTCGGGAATATTATCCATGCAGTTTATGAAAGGATAGTAAAGGAGAATAAGGAACAAATTGAAAGCAAGAAATATAATGTGGAAATTAATGACATAAAGAAGGTTTTATCAAATGTATTGGCAGTTTTTGAATATAAAATACCTGCTGAATTTATAAAATTTTATAGGGAAGTTTCTTTTGATGAAATAGCCAGGTCAATAAAAAAAATTTTTTGATGCCTTGAAAAATGGCGAAATGGAAGAAATAGAAAAAATTACTAGATTTGAAATATATTCAGAAGAAAAAGTACGTCAAAAAATGGAAAGAGGAATAGAAAATAAGAAATATCCGAATGTATTTATAAATGGAGTTATAGATCTATATATAACAGCAGGGCTGCACGAAATATTGATTGATTATAAATCAGGTAATCTGAATGGTGAGAAATTAGTAAAAGCACAGGAACAGCTGGATTTTTATTCCATCTTGTTGGGAAATGAGAAGGTTAATGACAGGAAAAAATATGTAGTTGACACATGGAAAGGAGAAATAATAAAAGATACAAGAGGAAATGGAAAAAATAAAAGTGAGCCTCTAATAAAAGAAAATATAGATGAAGTTATAAGGAAATATTTTGAAAATGATTTTTATGGTCTTGGGGAAAGGAACAGGACATTTAATCATAGAATATATAAAGATATAGCTAGAAGGGAGGACGAAGATGACGAAAATAGAAAATAGTAAAATAGTACTGAAAGCAAGTGCCGGAACCGGGAAAACTTACAGACTTTCATTGGAATATATAAGGAACCTGATAAGAAATATAGATTACAAGGATATAGTAGTCATGACTTTTACTAAGAAGGCAACAGCAGAAATAAAAGATCGTATATACGACTTCCTATACCAGATAGCTTTTAATGAGGATAAGGGGATAGAACTGGTTGAAAGCTTAAAAAAATTATATAGTTTCACTGAAGATGACCTGGATAGGGAAAAACTCAGGACTATATATTTTGAAATGATAAAAAATAAAGATGAAATTAGAATCTATACAATAGACGGATTTACGAATAGGATATTCAAGACAGCAATAGCTCCCTCACTAGGAGTTTATAACTATGAAACTGTAGATAGTGAAGAAGATATATTTTATGCGGAGATTTTAGCTAAAATACTGGATGACGAAGAATATTTTAAAAAATTTGAGTTTATTATAAAGGAAAAGGGAGATAAGAAAAATATAGATACATATATAAGTTTTATAAAAAACATCATCTATTTGCAGAAAGATTACCTTCTTTCAAAAAATTATGAAAATAATAATGATGACACTAAGGGAAATTGTATATTTATAAAATATATTGAAGAAATTTTTCAAAATATAGAAACAGTTGCCCAGATAAAGAACAGTAAAAATAAGAAAGAAGAAAAACCGGTAACAAACTATATAAAAAAAGAGTATGAAAAGGTGTATTTAAAGTTTAAGAATATAGATTCCCAAATAGTAAACGATAAAGATGAAAACAGAAGAGAAAAAATAGAAGTCTTATTAGAAAATTGGAACAATTTCTATGGAAAGGATCTGGAAAGTTCATGTAATATGTGGGATGGAAGAACAGTAAGAGGTAAGGAGGTTTCAGATATAATTGAGGAAATGTCTGGACACAAGGAAATTTTTCTAAAAAGTCTGTCGAAATATATATATATAGAGAAAATAGTCCCTTTACATAACCAACTTAAGGATTTTGCTGAAAATGTCTATGAGATAGTAGAGAAGATGAAAATATCTTCAAAGAAGTTTACTCATGATGATATTTCTACATATACATATAAATTTATATTTAATGAAAAACTGAAGTTTATTCATAACGGGAAAGCTACGGAAGAATTTTTAGACTTGATAGGTGGAAAGATAGAAACAATAATGATAGATGAATTTCAGGATACAAGCATACTCCAATGGAAGATACTGGAACTTCTGATTTCAAATGCAAGGAATGTAATATGTGTAGGGGATGAAAAGCAGAGTATATATAGCTGGCGTGGTGGAGAGAAGGAGCTGTTTGAAAAGCTGGACTCAATAATAGATGGAAAAGTTGAAAATCTTGGAAAATCCTATAGAAGTTATAAGGAAGTTATAGAAAATGTAAACAGGATATACGAAAATTATACAAAGGACTGGGAATATACGCCTGTAGAATACCGGAAAGATGATGACTATCAAAGAGGAAGTTTCAGATATTATATACAGAAACTGTCGGAGAGTGAAAATGGTCAGCAGAATAGAAGTTATGAAGTCATTATAAATATGATAAAGAAAGGAGAAATAAGAAATCTTGGAAAAAGCTGTATAATCTGTAGAACAAACAGTCATCTGAATGAAATAGCTCAGAGGCTGAATGAGGAAGGTATATCTTATACTTTAAATAGCAGGGCATCAATCCTTGAACACGGTGGAATAAAGCCTCTATATAGGCTTATGAAATATTTTCTATTTAACAATATGGTATATTTACTGGAATTTATGAGATCTGACCTGATAGGCTGTTTAAATAGTCATGTTAAATATGTCCTAGAAAACAGAAGAGAAATTGAAAAATATATTAATGGTTTTGGTGATGAAGATTTCCATGGATATGTAACAGGCAGTGAAAATAAGAAAGAACTCTTGGAATATAGTAAGATTAACAATATTGAGAGGAATGGAAGACTATTTTCAGATATACTGCTTAAAATAAGAA
>JBHACQ010000130.1:0-3108 GCA_041854625.1 Leptotrichia sp.
CTGCCAATACAGCTGGAAAACCTATGGCAGAAATATTTAATATTCTGGACATATATAATGTTGCGATAGTTGCCACCAGATATTTTGGCGGGATAAAACTGGGGGCGGGAGGATTAATAAGAAACTATGCCAAGACTGCCAAACTTGCAGTAAATGAAGCAGGTATATCAGAATATAGGGAAAAATCCTTGTTTATTATAGATTTTGACTATAGCTATACAGCTGATGTGGAAGCATTTTTAAATACAGGAGAAAAGGAATACGGGATAGAGGTTATTGAGAAGAATTATGCTGACAGGATTACAATGAAAATAAGGGCTGAAAGTAGAATTTCAGAAAAATTAGATGAAATGAATAAATTAATCGTGATAAAATTATAATAATATGGTAAAATAAAATGATACTTGTAATTGAATTATTAATTTTAATAAAGAAGATTATAAAAAATAAATAAAGTGTAAGAAACAATATCTAGGAGGAAAAATGAAACAGGTAGTAGCAATCGTCGGGAGACCGAATGTGGGAAAATCAACATTATTTAATAAGCTTATTGGAGACAGGTTATCTATAGTAAAGGACGAGCCAGGAGTTACACGGGATAGGCTTTATAGAGAAATGGAGTGGTCAGGAAAAGAGTTCCTTCTTGTGGATACAGGAGGACTTGAGCCTAAGACAGATGATTTTATGATGAATAAGATTAAGGAACAGGCTCAGGTGGCTATTGATGAGGCAGATGTCATAATTTTTCTTGTGGATGGAAAAGCGGGTATAACAGGGCTTGATGAAGATGTAGCTACCATCCTTAGAAAGAAAGACAAGAAAGTTGTAGTAGCAGTAAATAAGATTGACAATTATATGAGGGATCAGGAGAATATATTTGAGTTTTATGCATTAGGATTTGAAGATGTAATAGGAATTTCAGGAGAACATAAGACTAATCTTGGAGATCTTCTGGATGCAGTAATCGGGAAATTTAATCCGAGGAAGGAAAAGGAAACAGAAGAAGGGCTGAAGATAGCTGTATTAGGTAGACCAAATGCAGGAAAATCATCCCTTGTAAATAAACTTTTAAATGAAGAAAGGGCAATAGTCAGTGATATTGCCGGAACAACTAGAGATTCTATAGATTCAAGCCTAAAATATAATGGAGAGACTTTTACGTTAATTGATACGGCTGGGATAAGAAGAAAATCTAAAATAGAGGATTCAATAGAATATTATAGTGTCCTTAGGGCAGTAAAATCAATAAAGAGGGCAGATGTGTGTGTCCTGATGCTGGATGCTACAGAACTTTTAACGGAACAGGATAAAAGGGTGGCAGGATTAATATATGAAGAAAGGAAACCTATTATAATAGCAATAAATAAGTGGGATCTTATAGAAAAGGACAATAACAGTGTAAAAGAGTTTACAGAACTTGTAAAAGCTGACCTCCCTTTCCTTGATTATGCTCCTATAGTTACAATATCTGCATTGACTGGAAAAAGGACAGTGAATATACTGGAACAGGCTAAATTTGTAAATGATGAATATCATAAGAAGATAACGACAGGGCTTTTGAATCAGATTTTAGCTGAGATGATAGCACAGAATCCGGTACCTACAAGAAAAGGAAGGGCAGTAAAGATAAATTATGGAACACAGGTAGGACAGGCTCCTCCTAAATTTGTATTTTTCTCGAATAATCCGGAATTAGTTCATTTTTCCTATCAGAGGTATATTGAGAATAAGCTGAGGGAATATTTTGGCTTTGAGGGCTGCCCTATTGATATCGTATTTAATAAGAAAAACGAAAACTATTAGTTTAGGAGATAAAAAATGAAGTTTTATGATGAAGATAAGATTATAAAAATTAGAAACATTTTAGTTGTAACAGTTTTAGGATTAATCGCAGTACTTTTATTCTTTAAAGTATACAGTCATTTTCAAAAACCCCTTCAGATGATAGTAGGGACGATATTCCCTTTTATACTGTCATTTGTCATAGTGTACTCCCTCATGCCCTTCATAGACATGATAAGTGACAAGCCTTCATCCGATAGAGGAATGATGAAAGTTAAAAAAGGAAATGGGAAGATAAACAGGAATCTGGCTATCCTGATTGCCCTGATAATGTTTTTTTCTGTGTTCATATATATAATACTGGCTTTTATCCCGATAGTTGCAAAGCAGATGTCCAGTCTTATAGAATTTTTTCTAAAGAACCAGGATCAGTTACAGAAAAATTTATTTTCCTTTCTGGAAACTAATAATGTGAATTTAAAAGATACCGTGATAAATTCAAAGGAAGTTATACTGAATAATACATTAAAAGTGCTCAGTTCGAGCTTTTCTATTTTAAACAGCACATTCAGTCTTGTTTTTATGACTCCGATTTTTACTATTATGCTGATATTC
Organism: Leptotrichia sp.; assembly: GCA_041854625.1. Taxonomy (GTDB): domain Bacteria; phylum Fusobacteriota; class Fusobacteriia; order Fusobacteriales; family Leptotrichiaceae; genus Leptotrichia_A. The sequence continues at coordinate 2,398 of JBHACQ010000130.1, forward strand.
AGTTATGACAGTATTGAGAATAAGGTGGATGAAAAACTTACTGAATATGGACTACAGGACTGGTCTGAACTCATAAGGAATATAGACAAGTCCATTGGAGATTATATAATTGTGACAATGAAAGACAGTATAATTGTAGGGATATGCTCATACATCATATTCTTCTTCCTGAAAATGGAATATAGCCTGTTATTTGCACTGATAATAGGAATGGGTAACGTCATACCCTTTATAGGACCGTTTATAGGACTTATCCCTGTAATATTCTATGCCATGACAAAATCCTTCAGGCTTGTAATAACTATTATAGTACTTATAACAATCGTTCAGACGATAGAAGCCAATATAGTAAAGCCATGGCTTACGAAAGCTTCCTTAAAAATACATCCTATCACCACACTGCTTACTGTCCTGATAGGAGGAGCATTATTTGGGATAGGAGGAGCATTTATAGCTATTCCTGTCTATATAATTATAAAGTCTGTATGGATATTCTGTGAAAAGAGATACTTCCTGAAAAAATAATAATTTTCAGATTAATAAGATAAAATTATATTTTTTTGTTTTAATAAAATAACAAAATGTGGTATTATATTAACAGTAAGGGAAATTTAAAAAATGTAAATTATGAATATATAAGGATAACAGAAATTATAGATAAATATATATTAATAAAATAAAAAAGGAGAGTTGTACGGTAATGGACAATAA
>JBHACQ010000131.1:0-2824 GCA_041854625.1 Leptotrichia sp.
GGCTCACCTTTCATTTTCTTAATAAGCATTTTCATTGCCCTTGTTGATGCTCTTTCTTCTGCAAAGTAGTTTACCCTTATTCCTCTTTCATGATATCCTTCAATTGCCGGTCCTAATACTTCTTCTCCAGTTGCCAGTTTCTTTATTAAGGCTGCCATAGCAGGTAATGCTTTTCTCATAGTTGCGGCAGAATCTCCAGTTTTTATGATAATGACATCCTGTCTGAACATGTCAACTCCTGGATTTTCTTCATAGGCAGCAGTAATTACAGGTACTCCTAATCTTTCTTCTACAGCTTTACATATAGTTCCGCATGCAACTCCGTATCTTCCTGCGTTAAATGCAGGACCTGCTACAAATACATTCGGTTCATATTTCTTAACCATTTCTATTATTGTATCTGTTGCTTCTTCTAAATTTTCTCCAAAATAGTTGTCTCCACATACTACTGTTGCAACAATTTCGTAATCTTCACCTAATTGATTTTTTAACTGTTGTGATATTGGTGGTAATTCTGTCTTTATTTCAGGCTTAATTCCTGCCATTTCTTCTCCACCAATTCCTGCAAAAAATTGATTTATATAATGTACTACCTTATATTTAGCCATTTTAATACCTCCTTAATATCCTCTTGCCGCAAGTTTATTAAATCCATTTGCTATAGTCGACGCTATTATAATCTGAAGTTCAGCTTCAAAAGAACCGTCTTCATTTATACATCCTGCCCAACCACCTATCTGGCTTTCAATATATTCAGTCGTTCCTATTATCTTATCCATAACAGGGAACTTCAATGTAGCATTTCCTTGTCCGCATGAAGCAAGTGCTGTAGCTTCTTCACAAGTATCTGCAAGTGACTGTGACTTACCGTCTTTACCAGGGAATTCATCTGTTATAAGAACTACCTTGACACCTTTTCTTTCAACTTTCTGACAGTTCATCATCAAGTCTGTATCAGGATTCCCATATCCTTCTTCTGTTATCAGTACCCCGTCAAGTCCCATCCATTCAGCCAGTTTTGCAACCATATCTGAATGACGTTCCTTGTCTGCAAGGAATACGTTTTCATTAGTAAGGATAACTCCCATGAAGTTTATTTCCTTTCCATGATATTTGTAGCAGTCATCTATAACAGGGTTATGCTGATGATGATATGTAGTAACCTTGTCACATGGAGCAACACAGTTACCTGATACAATAGCACCATCCATAATTTCTGTAGGATACATGAAAGTAGGTACAAAATCCTTAGCATCTACTCCGTAATAGTAAGTATCGTGCAATAATCCCTGTGACTGAAGCATGTGTACATATCCTACCTTCGGAAGTTCCGGATACATTGCTGCCTGTTCAAAAATAGGCTTAGTTTCATATACTTCCAATGTATCAGGTTCAAGATTTCTTGCAGTTTCTCCTAAGAATGCAGCTACTTTAAGTCCAGCAAGACGTCCTGCCTTTTCATAGACATGTGTTTCCAGTCCTTCCTGCGGTTCTATAACAACACATAAATTTACAGTTTCTGAGAATGGACAGTAAGGAGCTGCAGGTCCACTCATATCTATTACACCTTCCTGGAATCCTACTATACGTCCTACTGTAATAACAGTACATCCGTCCAATGCATGTGTTCTTCCTTCTCCTACTGTCGGACTCACTTTTCCTATTACACCAGGGAAAATTTCACCACCGCTTACTTTAACCCTAGGTTCGATTACATCTTTTACTGGAGTTATTCTTGTACTATCTCCAGGTCTTGCAATTTCCAATTTACATCCAATAAGTTTTTCATCTTCTAAAACAAGTTTTTCAACTTCTTCTTTATTTACATATAAGACACTGTTTTCAACATAAGTCTTGTCTGCAAACTGAATATCATTGATTTTAATCTTTCCCAATTCTAATTTCATTAGATATACCTCCTATAATTGCATATAATGTTATTACTATGATTTTTAGAAGAAACATTGAATATTTAGGATATATAATTTTCCGATTTTAAAATTTCTTTTGCCTTTGGCTTGTTTTCTTTGCTTACCAGCACTATCGGTCCTGTACATCCCATTCCGCTTTCAGCATATATATTCTGTTTCCATAGGACTCTTACTGCATCATCCAGATCCATTACATCAACTCCTGATATCTGGGATGTCACTACTTCCTTAGGTGGCATCTTCACTTCTTCTGCAGGCTTAGAATTCTGTTTTTTACTTCTCAGTTCTGCCAGGATACTGTCTAATCCCGCAGCTTGAGCTTTCTTATATTCTTCTCTTGCTTTTTCATTTACTTTTCCTAGAGCTGTTTCATATCCGTACTGTAATGCCTTAGCTACTACAGGTGAGCCTGATGCCCTTGAAAGAATCAGTATTCTTCTGTCATAATCTTCTCCTACTCCAGGACCGTAACCATATCCTTGAGCTTCATAGTCTCCCCCTGTCGTATAGGAAGAGAATATTTTCATAAACAGGTTTCCTGTCAATGAATCTGCAACCATGACATCTGGTGTTCCCATAAGAAGATCATTTCCTCTCATTACTGCTCCACCGTCAGCCCTCTGTGATTCTGTAAATTTAAAGTCATAACCATTTTTCTGAAGCTCCAGCAGTATCTTTTCAGTTGGTCTTGCACCATCTATATTTATAATTCCAACTGTCGGTTCCTTTATACCCACTGCTTTTGCAGTTGCTATCCCATAAATAGTGTTTCTTACCATGGCTTCTACCCTGTCTGTTGCAGATGTTCCTGTCGTTGTTGCTATAAACATCTCATTCCCCTTGGCAGGAGTTATAACTCTTCCAACTGTAGATACTCCTATAGGAAAATTATA
>JBHACQ010000132.1:0-5449 GCA_041854625.1 Leptotrichia sp.
AGGATTATACGTTATATTCAGAGAGATAATAGGAAATTTTAATAATAGAAAAAAATGATACATCTTATTTAAGTTTATATAAATTCAGGAGAAAGTTATGAAAGAAAAGAAAATAGCAATATTATTTGAAAGTAGGGAGCAATTATTAAAACATTCAAGATATAAAAATATTCCATTGATAGATAAAAGTTATATGGATTTCCCTTATTTTAATTATAGTTTTAAAGAAAATATAGTCAATTGTTTAGTCGGTTCATCCTGTTCTTATATTGCATCAGCATTAGAAGAATTATCTGATATTGGTTATACTCATGTAATAAGAATAGGAACCTGTGGAGGATTACAAAAAGATATATCTATAGGAGATATTGTAATAGTAAGTTCTTCTATAAAAGGGGAAGGGGTATCAAATTATTATTTACCAAAAGAATTTCCAGCAGTATGCAATTTAGATACATTTGAAATAAAAAAAGTTATCGAAAAAATAGAAAAATGTCATATAGGAAATGTTTATTCAGCTTCTGCACGTTATAGACAGAGTAAGGAAGCTATATCAGTATATAGAGAGTTAGGCACTATAGCAATAGATATGGAAACTTCTTCTTTCTATTCTGTGTCAATTTTTAAAAAGTTACACGCTGTGTCAATTTTATTTGTAACGGATTCTTTGGTTGAAAACAATAAAGGAATATCAAATTCTTTAGATTTATATATTAAAATATACCCGAACATGAATAAGGTAATTGAAGAAATTTTAGAATTTTGGAGTTAAAATAAATGAGATACAAAAGTAAAATATTTTTGAAAGTTTTAAAAGATAAAGATAAAATAGTTTTAAAAATAACTTCGAAAAGTTTAAGTATGTCACCTTTAATATACTATGGTGATAGTATTGTTGTAGAACGGAATTATTCTGAGGTATCAATAGGAGATATCATATTAACAGAGTCATATTTTGGGAATGAAGAAGATTTCATATGTCATAGAATTATTAAGAACAGTAGAATAAATTCGACAAAGGGTGATAATAATTGGAATATAGATTATTATGGAACAGAAACGTTAGTATTATCAGAAAAATACATTGGAACAATTGTAGAAATAATAAAAGAGGATTACTCGATTGATTTAAAAACAAAAAAATCAAAATTTTTAAATAGATATATTTCTAAAATATCAAGCAAATGTATCGAAAAGAAAAATATTTTTTACACTGAATTAATTTTTACTATTTTTAGGTTAGCTATATTGTTTCTCTTATTATTTTATACTAAAAAAAGGCATAAAATTTAGTGGTTATAATAAATTATTTTCAATGATGCTACTAAATGAGAATTTTTTAGTTCAGATTTTCATAAATGTTACTTTCCTTTAGTTTCCTCCAAGTAATTCCCTAAAAAGCATCTGTTTTACAAAAAGATGCATAAAGCATATAATAATGTATATACAAAAGAAGAGGGGATAGGTTTACATCCCCTATATTGTCATAGTCGAGGAACGAGATTTCTATATTGTAGTTTACAAGAATTTCGATTATCCGTTGGAAAGTTCCCCTATAAATCCCTAAGGGGAATATAATGTGCTTCCCTGTCCCTGTTTTTAATATCATAAGTGTAGATGTGATTGTGCCATTCCAGATGAAAAGGGACATCTGGCTTCAGAAGATGGACATCAGCCCCCAGCATATGATTCATCCGAAAATTCCCATCCATTTATTGAGAGTCGTTACCGTCAAGGAGAAGCTTACATTTGAGACTATACATTGCACAAACGGGTGTAGGTAAGTCGTCTATTTTAATACGATTCATATTTTCTACTGTTGGTTGTACTTGTTTACTTTTTTGTGAAATTTTAGTCATAACAAGATTTTTCTGTACCTTTGGATTTTTCAAAAAGCTCATCTCTATTACAGACATTTAATATCAATACAAAAATAGTTAGTGTCTTCAAATTTCTATTAAATTATACCGAGATTTTGCTATATGGAAAATAACTTGTAAAATAATATTATGGAATTTATATAGTCATGAGATGAGCATTCTAGTAAATGAGATAATTTATGTTTGAAATTTACAGTTTGAAATTTTATCATGTTAGATAATTCAAATTTTAAGTTATTTAGGGTATAATAAAAGAATACAGAGTAAAAAATATTTCTATAAAATTAATCAGGAGGATAAATGACATATATTAAGTCACCTATGGACATTGAAAAAAGAAGCTTTGAAATAATTACTGAAGAGCTGGGGGAAAAGGCGGAAAAATTTACAGAAGAAGAAAAACCCGTTATAAAAAGGGTAATCCATACTACTGCCGATTTTGAATATGCCGACCTTATAGAATTTAAGAATGATGCGATAAAATCAGCAATGGATGCACTGAAATCGGGATGCAGGATATACTGTGATACCAATATGATTGTAAACGGTCTGAGCAGGAAGGTACTTTCAGAATTTGGAGTAACGGCATATTCCCTAGTAGGAGATCCGGAAGTGGTAAAGGAAGCAAAGGAAAGGGGAGTCACAAGGTCTATCGTAGGTCTGGAAAAGGCATTGGAAGATGAAGATACTAAGATATTCCTCATTGGAAATGCTCCGACGGCATTGTATACGTTACTTGAAAAGGTAGATAGCGGGAAATACGATAAACCTAAGTTAATAGTAGGAGCTCCTGTAGGATTTGTGGGGGCTGCCGAATCGAAGGAAGAACTTTCAAAGTATGATATCCCCTATATAAGAATCAGGGGAAGAAAAGGTGGAAGTACAGTGTCGGTAGCCATATTACATGGAATACTTTATCAGATGTACGAAAGGGAAAGCTATTAAAATAAGATTGGAAGACAGGAAGACAGATGAAACTGGATAAGGAATATGTATACTTTAACGGGAAGAAGCTGAGATACGGATATACGACAGGAAGCACTGCCACTGCTGCTGTAAAGGCGGCTCTGACAGTTCTTCTGAATAATAGTGAAGATTTGAGGGAAGTAAATATAAAGATTCCGTCGGGGTATGTGCTTACTATACCTGTAAAATCCATAGAAAGAAATGGAAAGGATGTAACTGCTACTGTAATAAAGGATGGTGGAGATGACCCTGATGTCACTCATGGTCTGGAAATACAGGCCAGAGTCAGTTTCAGGAAGGATGACGTGATAAATATATTCGGAGGAAAGGGAGTAGGAAAGGTGACCAAACCCGGACTTCCTGTGGAAATAGGAAAATCTGCCATAAATCCTGTACCGATGGAAATGATCAGGGGAACAGTAGACGAGCTTCTTCCTTCAGGAAGAGGGGTGGATGTGGAAATAATAGTTCCGGAAGGGGAAGAAGTATCAAGGAAGACTTTAAATTCGAAACTTGGGATTATAGGCGGTATTTCCATTCTGGGGACAACCGGGATAGTAAAGCCCATGTCTGAAGAATCATGGAAAAGTTCCCTTGCAATAGAGCTGAAGCAGGCATTGTCCGAATATAATACAGATGAAGCGGTATTTCTATTCGGAAACAGGGGAAAAAGCTATCTGGAAGATAATTTCCCCGGCAGGGCTGCCCAGGGAGTGATAATAAGTAATTTTGTAGGATACATGTTTGACAGGGCATGTGAATATGAAGTAAGAAAAGTCTACTTTATAGGTGAGCTTGGAAAATTTGTCAAGGTTGCCGGAGGGATATTTCATACACATAGCAGGGTTTCTGATGCAAAAATGGAAATAATGGCTGCAAATGCCCTTCTTGTAGGAGAAGAAATAGAAAATGTAATGAAGATACTTAATTCAAATACTACTGAGGAAGCGGCACAATATGTAAGAAAAAAGGAAGTGTATAACCTCATGGCTGAAAAATCAAAGGAAAAGTGTGAGGAATATTGCCGTAGAAACGGATGGAACCTGGAAGTGGAAACTCTCATAATTTCAGCAGAAAAGCAGGTTCTGGGAGTAAGCAGCAGCTTTTTTGAAAGATTTTAATATTTTATAAAAACTGAAAATAATAAGATAACAGAAATAGATGAATACCGGAGAGGTAATGAGGAAATACCTGAATGGAGAAGAAAGGAAGCCGTCGGAAGCAGGATTAAGTGTAGCTATAAATCAGAAGAAGTGAGAAAATATGAACAAGATAAATGTATTGGGACTGGGACCAGGCAGCATGGACTATATTCTGCCGACAGTAATAAAGAAAATAGAGGAATCCGATATTATTATCGGGGGAAAAAGGCATATTGAAAGCCTTGGGAAATATGTAGAAAATAAGGAGTATTTCTATATAACAGCTGATCTGACAGCAGCAGTTGACTTTATAAACCATAACAGAAAACGGAAGATTTCCTTAATAGTATCAGGGGATACAGGATTTTACAGCATGCTTACATTTATGAGAAAGCATTTCAGGGGAGAAGAGCTGACTGTAGTTCCTGGCATATCTTCCATACAGTATATGTTTGCAAAAATATCTGATTACTGGTATGATGCCTGTATTTCAAGTGTCCACGGGAAAGAATATGACTATGTAGGAAAACTGAAGAAGCATGGGAAAGTAGGACTTTTAACGGACTTTAAGGAAAACACACCTCAGAAGATTGCAGAAAAGCTGACAGAAAATGGGATAGGAGAGGCAGTCGTCTATATAGGGGAAAACCTTTCCTATGAAGATGAGAAAATATATGAATACAGGGCAGAGGAACTGAAAGATATAGGGTATAAGTTTAAAATGAATGTTGTAATACTGAAACTGTAAGTAGGAGTAACTCCTCTGAGAATAATTAAAAAATATGAAAGGAAAAAAAATGAATATTACAGTATATTGTGGTGCAAGCTTAGGAAATGGAAAAGAATATAAAGAATATGCAGAAAATATGGGGAAATGGATAGGAGAAAATAACCATACACTTGTATATGGCGGTGGGAAAGTTGGACTTATGGGAGTTGTAGCAGATGCTGTTCTGAAAGAAGGAAGTAAAGTTTACGGCGTGATGCCTTTATTCCTTCAGGAAAGAGAAATTGCCCATTTATCCCTGACTAAAATGATAACAGTAGACAATATGACAGAACGGAAAAAGATAATGATGGAAATGGGAGATGTATTTATAGCATTGCCTGGAGGGCCTGGAACATTGGAAGAAATAAGTGAAGTCATTTCATGGTCAAGGATAGGGCAGAATTCTAAACCATGCATTGTATTTAATGTCAACGGATATTATGACAGCTTGAAAAATATGTATGATACAATGGTTAAGGAAGGCTTTTTAACAGAAGAAGATAGGAATAAAATACTGTTTTCAGACAGTTTTGATGAAATTGAGGAATTTATAGAAAAGTATGAACCGCCTAAGGTAAGGGAGTATTAAAAAAATTTTAAAAAGAAAAGTTTTTAAATATGACACGCTGTTGTCATATTTTTTGTATTATAATATTGATATAAAAAAATAAATTTATATGTACTTTTTGTTG
>JBHACQ010000133.1:0-4710 GCA_041854625.1 Leptotrichia sp.
GATATTATGTCACCATACAGGAGATAGAAAGGCTCCTGAAAATTATTAATAAAAATCGGAGGGATAAAATTATGAAAAAAATAGGGAAAAAAGGAATAATGGGAGTAGCATTACTTACATCATTGTCGCTATTTGCAGGAATTGCAATAGCAAGCAGTACTACAGTAAATAAATCAGGAACAGTAACTAATCCTAATACTGGTACTCAGAGTAACCAGAAACAGCTGGATGCAAACGGATGTCCTATTCCTAAGGAAAAAGGAAGGAAGATGAATCCAGATGGTACCCAGAAGGAATTTAAAAAAATAGATCCTGCAAGGATAGAGGAACTGAAAAAGAAACTGAATACAGGTAAGGTTACAAAGGAAGAAGCAGCGGAAATAATAGAACTCATTGATAGAAGGGGTAAAGGAAGAGGACCAAGACCTGACAGAGCACAGAATGTCAATAATACAGGAAACACTACAAATCAGGCAACTTCCACTGCAAAATAACACACGGCTTCTGACAATAATTCATTGATAGAAGACTAACAACTAAAAAAGGCTGTCTTAGAATCAGTACTGAAATTTTTGATTTTAAACAGCTTTTTTATTTGTCATATATATCTTAAAATAAAATATTTTCTAAATAGAGATAGCTATAATGTTTCCGCATTATAGGAGCTTCTTACCAGAGGACCGGAGCTGACCCTCTTAAATCCTAATTCATAGGCAATTTCCTCATAATGCTTAAACTGGTCAGGATGAATGTATTCCTTGACGGAAATATGATTTCTTGAAGGCTGTAAATACTGACCGATTGTTACCATATCACAGTCAACATTCCGTAATTCTTTAAGAACATTAATAACCTGTTCTTCAGTTTCACCTAATCCCACCATGATACCGGACTTAGTGTCCAGTCCTTTTATCTTAGCATATTCCAGTACACCGATACTCCTCATAAAGTCAGCAGATGGACGGACCTGGGGATATAGTGATGGTACAGTTTCTACATTATGGTTGAGGACATCAGGTCTTTCATCATAAATAATGTCAAGCAGCTCCTTCCTTCCACTCATGTCAGGGATAAGAAGTTCTACTGTAGTATCAGGATTTAATTTACGTATTTCCAGTACAACTTTTCTGAAATGTCCTGCGCCCTGATCAGGAAGGTCATCCCGTGAAACAGAAGTGACTACTGCATGTTTCAGTTTCAGTTTCTGAACGGCTTCCGCTACATTGACAGGTTCATTTTCATCAACGGGATCAGGCTTTTCACGTGCTACGTTACAGTAAGTGCAGTTACGTGTACAATTTCTTCCTAAAATCATAAAAGTTGCAGTCCTTCTGGCAAAACATTCCATACGGTTTGGGCAGTTGGCAGCAGAACATACTGTATTTAAGTTTAAATTTGAAACTAAAGAGTTTACATAAGCGGTATTCTTGTCTCCTTGGACTTTCAGTTTTAACCATTCAGGTTTTCTCAGTATTTCTTGTTTCAAAATATTCAACCCCTTTCAGATAGTTTTAATATGTCGCTTATAAGATGGTCTTTATCCATTCCCTTTACATATTTATCAACATTAATATTTTTAAGAGCCCTGTCAAGAGAAGATTTTTCAGGAGGAAGTCCTTTTAGTTTTCTGCACAGTTCATCAACACCTTTTTCACTAAAAAAATCCCCTTCGATTATAATTTCATCAATGACTCCATTTTTTAATTCAAGGACAGTTTCTACAATCCCGAAAGGATATTTCTCAGAATTTCTAAGTTTATTAAGGGAAGTTGTAATTCCATAATTCCATTCATGAGATGAGAATATTTCATCACTGATTTTCTGAATTTCTGATATTTCTTCAGTATTTAGCTTATGAGTATAGGATATATTGTATTTTTTCTTGATAAATTCTTCAATATAGTCCATAAATCCAGTAACACTCATATTAACATGGTTGCCGATGAAATCAACTCTTGAACGAATAGAAGGAACTTCACGGTCTTTAAATTTAATATCTCTTGCTATCAGGGACTGGGTAATATTTTCCATATTAGCCTTAAAAAGCAGTGTTCCATGATGAAGAACTTTACCTTTCCGGTGGAACTGGGCATTTCCACTTATTTTAGACTTATTTATCTGAATATCATTTCTTCCGGTAAATTCTGCATTCAGCCCTAAAGACTGAAGGGATTCTGTAATAGGTTCAGCAAAACGTCTAAATGAATTTTCCACATCTCCATGTGTACTGTTTTTCCTTGTAATAAAAGAATACTGCATATTTTCAGTATCACAGTAAATAGCTCCTCCCCCTGAAAGACGGCGAACTACATCTATATTATTTTTCTCTGTATATTCCAGATTAACTTCCAGATGGATATTCTGGAATCGTCCTATTAGAATGGAAGGTCGGTTTCTCCAGAACATGAAGATATCATCATCATAGTTATCCATAAGGTATAATTCAACAGCATGGTTAAACTGTGGAACAAGGCTGTTATTTTCAACAAAAATCATAGCTGTCCTTTCTTCTGTGGTGGATATATGTAATATTAATTTATATTTCAGTCAGAATAAAACTAACTGTAGTTCTATATTAAGGATACCATATAAATAAAAAAAAGCAAGTTATTTATGGTTATGTAAGTTTTATTTTATTGTTGTTGGGGATTTTGGAATGATATATCGAAAAAAATAAGAAAAAATGGAGGATAAGTTACATTGAAAATGAAAAATTTATAGAATCAATACTATAAACTTTTCATTTTTTAGAATTTATAGTATTGTTAACATAAAAATGAGATAAAATGGATGAATCGTACATAAACCAGAAAAAATACAGTATCCAAATATAAAAATATCATTGACAAAGGGGAACATACATTATAAAATTTAGATAAAATAGGAATAGAATCAGGAGGAGAAGTTATGAAATCAGGGAAAGAGAGTGAAAACGAAAAGATTAGAAGTAGTGTTGATGAGTTCTACAGGAAAATCTCAACAGATGAATACAGGACTGAAGTTTCTCCTGAAGAAGTAAGTGCTTCACTTGGATATAGTAAAGAAATGATGAGCCAGTTACCCGAAGGAGCTGATATGGGACTTTCGTGTGGCAATCCCCTTGAGAATTTTAAACTTGGGGAAGGAGAGACACTTATAGATTTAGGATGTGGAGCCGGGAAGGACATATTTCTTACAAGGATTAAATATCCTAATTCGGGAACTCTCTATGGACTAGACAGGTTAGAAGAAATGGTATCTAAAGCTGAAAAAATGAGGGATATGAAAAAATTTCAAAACATAGAGTTTAGGCAAGGTACCCTTACAGAAATGCCCTTTGAATCTGATAGTATAAATAAAGCCATAAGCAACTGTGTAATTAACCTTGAGCCTGAAAAACAGGAAGTATATAATGAAATTTATAGAATACTGAAAAAAGGTGGGAAGTTCTATATTTCTGATATCATGTTAAAGAAAGAATTGCCAGAGGAATGGAGAAAATCAGAGAAAATGCATAATACATGAGTGGGAGGAGCACTTCTGGAGGAAGAATTAAAAAAGATAATAGAGAAAGCCGGATTTAAGAATGTTATGATTATAAAGGATGAAGTGACAGATGCCTATGCTGCCAAATGGGGATATGGAATGCAAATAAAGGAATATATCCAGAGAGGGATGATCATGGGAGAAAAATAGATTTATGGCTTTCATCAGAACAGTAGTTATTTTCATATGGTATATTCAAATAATATACAAGGATACGGAACATAAAAAAGACATAATTTTAGTATAGAATAATTACGTTATTAAGAAAAGGTGTGCTTAATCAGGAGAAATATTTACACCTTCCATCTTAAATAATATTGTAACGGCAGCAGAAGAGATCTGTATGACCGGAAGGAAATAATTTGAATATACTTTGGAGGAGGAAATAACTATGAAAAATCAGGTGAAATCTCTTATTGTAATATCAGCTGTATTGACAGGTCTTATTGCAACAGGATATGCAGCTGGAATTATTGGAAAGAATGGATATGCAGGCTCAGAAATATCATCAAGTCAGCAGGAAAAAGACATAGTATCATATAACGGGGCATCTGCTGAGAATTCAGTTCAGAATACTGCTTCTTCCAGCCAGATTCTAGATAAAGGGAAACTGCTGGATTCAGAAGAAAAAAATCAGAACCCGGATTTGAAAGGTGCATCTGAAATACGTGTTACTGATAATAAGAATATTAATATAAATAAAGGGGGAATATACATAATACGTGGTAATGGACAGGAAAGTACGATAACTGTTAATACTAATGCTGAAGATAATGTAAAGCTTGTACTCGATGGTGTGAGTATAAGTAATAAAAGTTTGCCGGCAATTCAGGTAAATAGTGGAAAAAAGGTATTTATAACTACTACAGGAAATAGTCAGAATAAATTGGAAGTGACAGGAGCTTTTGCTGAAACTGGAGAAAGTAAAGTGGAATCTGTAATTTTTTCTAAATCAGATCTAGTTCTTAATGGAACTGGTAAGCTGACAGTTACTTCTGCAACAGGAAATGGAATTTCTTCTGAAGATGAATTAAAGGTAACAGGAGGAACATACACAATTAATTCAGAAAAACATAGTCTGGAGGGGTATAATTCTGTAATAATAAGTGGAGGAAGCTTTACAGTATCTTCAGCATTAGTATTAACAGTTATCGTACTTTCCTGTCCATTACCACGTATTATGTA
>JBHACQ010000134.1:0-12588 GCA_041854625.1 Leptotrichia sp.
ATATTCATATTGTAAATTGTAGATTAAAGGAGTTGTGTACATATGGAAATAAATGCCTCGAAGCTATGCGAGAAGATTTTTAAGTTTATACAGAGGGAAGTGAATGAGATAGAATATAGTACTTTCTTCAAGAATGTAGAGGCGGATAATATTTCTGATAATGTCCTTACTTTAAACTGTGATACTAACCTTGTAAGGCAGAAGGTAGAAAAATACAGGGAACGTATGGAGGAGATAGCTGAACTTATAACTGATGAGAGGATAAAAGTGAACTTTAATGTCAGGGTAAGGGAACCGGAGGAAGCAGACACATACAGGATTTCAGAGCATAAGCCTGAGAGGTCAGGGAAGATGCATACGGGATTGAATCCCAGGAACAGGCTGGACAACTTTATAGTAGGTGATAACAGTAAACTTGCCTTTAATGCCTGCCGTGCAATAGTTGAAAATCCTACTCCTGTCTACAACCCCCTTCTGATTTACGGAGGATCCGGTGTAGGGAAGACGCATCTTATACAGGCTGTAGGGAATGCCCTCGTTGAAAAGTATCCGAATAAGAAGGTGCTTTATTCAACTTCTGAAGAATTTTCAAATACATTCTATCAGGTTCTCCAGAAGGGTGAAATACAGGAATTCAGAGATGTATTTAGAGGTCTTGATGTACTTCTTCTAGACGACATCCAGTTTTTTGAAAAGGTATTCGGTAAAGGGAGCGGAAGCGTAGAGGAAGAATTCTTCCATACATTCAACAAGCTTCAGGAGTCAGGGAAGCAGATTATAATGATAAGCGACAGATATCCGAAGGACATAAAGAACCTGTCAAAAAGGCTGGAGTCGAGATTTCTTGCAGGCCTTTCAGTGGAGATGCAGCAGCCTGAATATGAAACACGTTTCACCATACTGGAAAAGTTTGCCTCTGCTACTAATATAGACATTGACAGCAATGTGCTGGAATATATAGCAGATAATGTAGATACTAATGTCAGGGAGCTTGAAGGAATGCTCACATCTATGGGAGCAAGATCAAAGCTGCTTAATGAAAAGATAACGCTGCAGCTTGTCCAGGACGAGCTTTCCAGCAGGATAAGGAAGCAGAGGTCGGAAGTTACAGCTGAAAGGATTATCGAAACGGTTTCTACAGAATATGATGTACCTGTCTCAGACATGAAGTCAAAGAAAAGACAGAAAAAAATTGTGGAGGCAAGACAGATTGCAATGTTCCTGCTGAAAAAGCAGCTGGATATAAATTTAAGTAAGATAGGGGGACTTTTCGGAGGAAGGGACCACAGCACTGTCATAAGCAGCATCAGGAAAATAGAATCTAAATTAAATGAAAGCAGGACTTTTAAAGGTGAAATAGACAGGCTGAAACAGAATATTTCAAGCAAGTGATTGTAATTAATGATAAAATCTGATAAAGAAGGTGTTAGACAATGGATAAGACAGCTAATGAGGAAATAGTGGAAATAAATACGGAATTCATAAAGCTTGACCAGCTATTGAAATGGGCTAATTTTACTGCTTCAGGTTCAGAATCAAAGATGGTTATTCTGGAAGGCAGGATAAAGGTCAACGGAGAAGTGGAAATAAGAAGGGGAAGGAAAATATATGAAGGGGACACCGTTGAATTTGAAGGTGAAAGAATAAAGGTAAGAAGGGTACTTGCATAGCAACTGATAAAAAAATAACCTCAATGAAAAGGGGACTGATTATGTATCTGAGCCAGATCAGCTTTAACAATTTCCGCTGCCTTGAAGACGGGAAAATAGAGCTTGACGATAAATTTAACTTAATATATGGGAAAAATGGACAGGGAAAGACATCTTTAATTGAAGCTGTTCATTTTTTAGCAACAGGTAAAAGCTTCAGGACAAAGAAAATAAAGGAAGTATTGAAATATAACAGGAACAGGGTCATAGTATTTGGAAAGAGTGTAAATAAGGACAGCACTGAAAATACTATGGCTATCGACCTGAATGATGACAGGAAGGACTTCTATATAAACAGGAATAAGAGCAGATATATAGACTATGTAGGGATACTGAATATAATTTCCTTTATCCCGGAAGATATCGAAATAATAACTGGCAACCCCGGTATAAGGAGGAATTTCTTTAATTATGAGATTTCACAGGCTAAAAAGGAATATCTGAAGACAATAGTGGATTTTGAGAAGATACTCAGGACAAGGAACCGTCTTATAAAGGAAAGGAAGGTAAATGATGAGATTTTCCGCATATATAATGAAAAGTTTATAGAAGAAGGAGTAAAAATCTTAATTCATAGGAGAGAATTTATAAAGAATCTCTCAATTCTTCTGAATTTAAACTACAGGAAGCTCTTTGATCCGGATTCTGAACTGAAGCTGAAATATGGATGCTTTTTAGGAAATATAGAAAAACTCCCGAAGGAGGATATTCATGATAAATTTAGGGAAATGTGCATAAGGAAGGCTGAAAGGGAAAGAATACTAGGATACACCCTTACAGGTCCCCAGAAGGATGACTTTATATTTGAACTGAACGGGAAAAATGCAAAAGCATATTCTTCACAGGGGGAAAAGAAATCTATAATATTTTCCCTGAAAATTTCCGAAATAGATATGCTCTATAAGGAAAAAAATGAATATCCGGTATTCATCATGGATGACATATCATCCTATTTTGACGGAATAAGAAAGAAAAGTATACTGGATTATTTTGAAAATAAGAAGATACAGTGTCTTATAACCTCCACAGAAGACCTAGGGATTGAGGGGAAGAAGTTCTATGTGAAAGGAGGGAAAGTGGTGAATGATGGATAATGTAAGGAAAATAGGAAGGAACATGTTTGAAGAGGGGAGCTCCCTTTCCGGAAATGAAAACTATGTCTTATGGAAAATAAGGAAAAACTGGGAAACAGTTGTAGGTAATCTGAATGCTGAAAATTCAGAGCCATATAGTCTTTTTAAGGGAAAGCTTACAATAAATGTATATAATCCGGTTATTTATCACAGCATAGTTACATACGGGAATATAATAGGAGACAAGGTTAACCTGTTCCTTTCAAGGAAGATAGTAGATAATGTTGAAATACGTAAAATTAACAGAAAAAAGAATCATGTACTCCGGCTTATAAAGGAAACTTCTGAAGAAAGGGAGCATCATAATGAGTTTCATGAAAAGGAGGAACATGAAGGATATATGGATGAAGACACTATGGCAGACATATACCTTACCTTTCAGGAAAAAGAAAGGATAAGGGAGGCAATAGAGGGGATAGACGATAGATACAGCCATATAGCTGAAAAGCTTTCTGAAATAGCTAAAAATAACAGGATAAGAGATAAATACCTGCTGACAAAGGGATTTATCCAATGTAGGGGATGCGGTAATATATTTCTTCCAGGAAATAAAAATGAAAAAATATGCCCATCCTGTCATGAGAAGGCTGAAAATGAGAAAATGGAAAAAATGAAGGAAATTTTAATAAAAAATCCACTGATAAGTGAAGGAAAGGCTATAAGCATGACCGGTGCCGAAAGGCATGTCTATTACAGGGCAAGGGATATTCTGGCTCAGCAGGCCTATAATGAGCTTTTATCCTTTTTCCTGAAAAAGAAGGATGAAATTAAGGATTATGAAGAATATAGCCATGAAATAAGGAATGAGCTGAAAACGGACTTTGAAATATATATAAAGAATTTCATTGACTTCAGGATAGGTACGGATAACAAGGAAATATTCCTGATGGAGAGAAGAAGGCTTATATACAGACTGAAAAAGGAAGAGGAATTTAGAAGGGAAAAAACTTAGGGAACGTTGGTGAAATAAATGGATATTAATGAACTATTAGATGAAGCTCTTGAATCTTATATTAAAGGGAAGATACATGATTCCGTCCTGTATCTTGAAACTGTGCTTGAAATTGATGAAGGAAACTACAAGGCACTAACCTTGCTTTCTAAAATATATTCTGATGCAGGATTTTATAATGACGCACTGAAATATTGCGAAATTTCATATAGGAAGTATAGTGATAAATTGGAGACGGTCTTTAAAATGGGGTATCTGAATCAGGCTATTGGAAAATATAGGAAGGCCCTTTCATTTTACAAAATGTACATTAAGGAAGAGAAGGACTATCATGTACTTCTGAATATGGGGCTCTGCTACATGGAAATGAAATATTATAAAAAGGCTATGTCCTTCATAGATGAAGCTATTTCAAAAGATATGGTGAATTCGGAAGGATATATGGACAAGGCAGAATGTTTCATAAGGATGAAGGAATTTGACAAGGCTATGGAAATATATGAGGAAAGGCTGGAGAGTAAGGATAATAATATAGAGGAGTACTATATATACATGAGGATAGCTGAAATGAAGTATTCTGAAGGAAATGTGGAGGAAGCGATAAAATTCTATAATATAGCCATAAATCTTGAAAAGACTGAAGACTTCGTATTTGAAAGTTTTTATGAAATGCTCATAAAGGAAGAAAGGAAGGAGGAAATAGAACTGCTTCTCATAAACTATTCCAATAGCGGTGCATCCAGAGAAAAGGTATTAAATCTGGAAGGAAGGTATGCATCCAATATAAAGGATTTTAACAGGGCAAAAAAAGTATGCGACAGGCTTCTTATTCTTGAACCTGAAAATCCACAGCATTATTTTAATTCAGCATATGTTTCGGAAATGCTGCATGATTATGATGGAGCTCTGGAATTTATAAAAAAAGCTGAAAAATATGTTAATGACAAGGAACTTATAAAAAATATTGAAGGCAGGATAAAGAAATTAAGATTAAAGTCCAGGAGGAAGAGAAAGGCTAGTGAAAAGTAGAAAGATTAACAGAAAATATAATATCAACAGTATCGACTGAAGAAATTCAATTATTATCTTAATAAAGACACAAATTATATGTACTTTTAAATAAAGGACGAGGAATTTAAGAAGGCGTTTTAAATTTAAATAAATTACTGAAAAAGGAATATGGATGGAAATGACGAAAAATTATGATGTAATAGTAGTAGGAGCAGGGCATGCCGGAGTGGAAGCATCCCTTGCTTCAGCAAGACTGGGAATGAAGACGGGACTTTTTACAATTTATCTTGACAGTATTGCAATGATGTCGTGCAATCCTTCAGTAGGCGGACCGGGAAAAAGCCACCTTGTATCTGAACTGGGGATGCTTGGAGGAGAAATGGCAAGGCATATAGACAATTATAATTTACAGCTGAAGAACCTGAACCATACTAAAGGTCTGGCATCAAGGATAACAAGGGCACAGGCTGATAAGTACTGGTACAGGATAAAAATGAGGGAAATTGTAGAAAAACAGGAAAATCTTGACTTAATACAGGGGACAGTGACAGACCTTATTGTGGAAGAAGGGACAATAAAGGGTGTAGTTGACAGTCTTGGAGTAAAATATGCTTCAAAGGCAGTGATACTGTGTACAGGGACATTCCTTTCAGGAAAGTATATTATGGGGGATGTAAAATATCCGGCAGGGCGTCAGGGGGAACCCTCCAGTGATGAGCTTCCTGAGAAGCTTATTGCATATGGATTTGAGCTGGACAGATATCAGACAGCGACTCCTCCTAGAGTGGATAAGAGGACAATTGATTTTTCTAAGACGGAAGAACTTAAAGGGGAAGACAGGCCAAGATATTTCTCATATGAAACTGAAAAGGAATACAATCCTACACTTCCTACATGGCTGACATTTACAACAGAAAAGACGGTTAAGACAGGGCAGGAGATGCTTAAATACTCTCCCATAGTTACGGGGATAGTAAGTACAAAGGGACCTAGACACTGTCCATCACTGGACAGGAAAATCCTTAATTTTCCTGAAAAGACGGATCATCAGATATTTCTTGAGCAGGAATCAACAGAATCTAATGAAATATATGTAAACGGCTTTACTACAGCTATGCCTCCTTTTGCTCAGGAAGCTATGATAAAGACTATAGCAGGTCTTGAAAATGCAAAGATAGTAAGGTACGGATATGCAGTAGAGTATGACTTCATACCGGCTCACCAGTTGAACTTGACACTGGAAACAAAGGTAGTGAAAGGTCTTTATACAGCCGGAACCATTAATGGAACAAGTGGGTATGAGGAAGCTGCTTGCCAGGGGTTTATGGCTGGAGTAAATGCAGCAAGGAAAATACTTGGGAAAAATGAGATAGTGATAGACAGAAGTGAAGGATATATAGGAGTCCTTATAGATGACATAATAAACAAGAAGACCCCGGAACCTTATAGGGTACTTCCTTCGAGGGCTGAATACAGGCTGACTTTGAGACAGGACAATATTTTTATAAGGCTTCTTGAAAAATCAGAGAAAATAGGACTTCTAAACAGGGAAAAGCTTATAGAACTTAAAAATGCCGTTTCTGAAATAGAAATGGAGACAGAAAGGCTGAAAGGGATTATAGTCTATCCTACAAAGGAAACGAATGAAAAGCTTTTAAGACTGGGGGAACATGGAGCCAATAATCCTGTTTCTGCATTTGAGTTCCTTGCAAGGAAGGAAATAGACTATGACAGCCTTTCAGAATTTGTTGAAACAAGGGAACTGTCACCAATAGTAAGAGAACAGGTGGAAATAAATGCAAAATATAATATATTCATTGAAAGGGAAAAGGCACAGATAGAAAGGTTCAAGAAACTGGAAGAAATGGAAATACCTTCCGATATAGACTATGAAATAATAAAGGGATTAAGTAATATTGCTGTATCCGGACTTTCATATGGCAGACCGGCTACGATAGGCCAGGCAAGCAGGATTAGCGGAGTTACATATAATGATATTTCAGTACTGATAGCACTTCTGAGAAACGGAAAATAGTACTGATACGGGAAGTGCTGAAAAAATAATAAAGGAAAGGAGCGGGATTCAGGTTAAAGTTATAATTAATTTTAATTTATCCCGCTTTTCTCCGTTTACATGAATCTATAATTACAGAATACACATATATGAAAAAATAAAAGATTTTTTTCTTTTTATATTTTTATTAGTAATAATCTATGATATAATTATACGGATAATTTAGTTATAGAAAGGAGAGAATGATGCAGCGGGAAGGGTACCGCGGCAGTCATACATATTGAAAATGAAGTTAATTGTGGGGCTTGGAAATCCTGGAGAACAGTATAAGATGACAAGACATAATATCGGTTTTATATTTATAGACGAGTACCTCAAGGAAAAAAAGATAAATGATATAAGGAACAAGTTCAAGTCTGAATTTGTCCAGACAGACCATAAGGGTGAAAAGATATTCTTTCAGAAACCCCTGACATTTATGAATCTGAGTGGGGAGGCAGTAGGGGAAGCGGTAAGGTTTTTCAAGATGGATCCCAAGGAGGAGCTGTTTGTCATCTATGATGACATGGATATGGAGTTTGGAAGGCTCAAAATCAGAAATAATGGAAGAGATGCAGGCCATAATGGGATAAAATCCATTATACAGCATGTGGGTGAAGAATTTACGAGGATAAAGTTTGGAATAGGAAAAGCTGCTTCAAAGGAAGAAACAATAGGTCATGTACTTGGGAAATTTACCCAGGAAGAAAGGGAAGGGATAATAGAAGCCAGAAAAAAGGTGTTCAGCCTGATGGAAGACATAAAGAATAATATGGAGTATACAAGATTAATGAATAAGTACAACAGGAAATAATAGCATGAAATTATGAAGGAAATAATATAAAAACTAAATAGTTTTGAAAGGAAGGAAAATGAAAAAAGGATTATTACTGTTACTTCTGATGGTATTTTTCACAGTATCCTGTGATATGTCAAACAAGGCAGACATAGTCATTGACGGTTCTTCTACTGTTTCACCTATAACAAATGCAGTTGTTGAAGAGTTTGCACTTCAGAACAGGGGAATAGACATAGCTGTAGGTGTATCAGGTACCGGGGGAGGGTTCAAGAAGTTTGTAACAGGGGAAATTGACATAGCAAATGCTTCAAGACCTATGAAGGAAGAGGAGGCAAGGAAGGCGGAGAAGGCAGGTATAGAATATATTAAGATACAAGTTGCCATAGATGGACTTACAGTTGTCGTAAATCCTGAAAATAACTGGTTTTCAGATGTAACTGATAAGGAATTGAAGAAGCTGTGGGAAGAAAGTTCCGGAATAAGGAAATGGAGTGATTTGAATCCTTCGTGGCCTTCCCTTCAGATAAAATTTTATGGACCGGATCAGGATTCGGGAACCTATGACTATTTCCTTGAAGAGATAATTGGACATAACGGACGGCTGAGGGCTGACTATTCACCTGCTTCAGATGATAATCAGCTTGTGCAGGGGATAGAAGGAGACAGGGGAGCTATAGGGTATTTCGGATATGCCTATTATCTGGCACAAAAGGATAAGCTGAAGGCACTGAATATAAACGGTATTTCTCCGACAGAAGATAACATAAGGGAAGGGAAATATATACCGTTATCCAGGCCGCTGTTCATTTATGTAAATAAGAAATCAATAAAAGAAAAGCCGCTAGTCAGAAAATTTGTACTGTTTTATCTGGAAAATGCAGAAAAACTTGTAAAGGAAGAAGGATACGTTCCTCTGAAAAGTTATTCGGATCAGGAAAATGAAGTTAAAAAAATAAAATAAGATATGAAAGGATAGGACAAATGATAAATAGGGACGGAAAAATTAAAATTGTCTATATAAAGGAAAATATGATAAAAGCGATACTGTTTTTATTTGCCTTGGCTTCAGTTATAACAACTATTGGTATAATATATAGCCTGTTTACAGAATCCCTACCTTTTTTTTCACATGGCAGGGGAATGAAGCTGTTCCAGTTTGGGAAAATATGGGATCCGAGAAGTGGAAAATATTCAATATGGCCACTATTTACGGGAACTATGATGATAGTTGTATTTTCATGCCTGTTTGCTATACCTCTTGGACTTGGAAGCGCTGTCTATCTGAGTGAGTATGCAAAACCTAAATGGAGGAGCATATTGAAGCCTGTATTGGAGGTTCTGGCAGGAATACCTTCAGTAGTGTACGGATTTTTTTCCTTCCTATATGTGACTCCCTTACTGAAGGGAAATATTTCATGGATTGCGAAGATCTGCCTTATTTCAGCTGTCATAATATCTTCAATTTTAGCATTAAACCTTTGGAAAAAAAGCAGGAATATAGAAAAGAAAGTCTACAGGGCTGCATGTGCAGTTTTCAGTGTATTCTTTTCTGTGTTAGTGCTGTATCTGGCTGTAAACTTTAAGAAGTTCTTTACAGGAACTGATACGCTTGAAGTAGAGACATATAATGTACTGAGTGCTTCACTGGCTGTAGGTATAATGATTACACCGCTAGTAGCTTCCCTGAGTGAAGATGCCCTGAAGTCAGTGCCGGATTCTCTAAGGGAAGCTTCCTTGGGGCTGGGAGCTACAAAATTTGAGACGGTATGGAATGTGGTAATTCCTGCTGCCGTATCAGGAATTGTATCTTCCTTTATACTTGCAGTATCAAGGGCAATAGGTGAAACAATGGTTGTAGCAATGGCAGCAGGTTCACGTCCTGTACTGAATCTTAATCCCCTTGGACAGGTTCAGACAATGACAGGATATATGGTAAGTAAAAGTTTTGGAGAAGTTCCTGTAGGAAGCCTTGAATACCAGACTGTATTTGTAGTAGGACTTGTACTGTTTTTTATGACATTGGGACTGAATATAATGGCTAAGAAAATTGTAAATGCTATAAGGGAGGTTTACTAATGAAGGAAAAGACTGAGAATATGAATAATACAGATTATACAAATAATAAAGATAATATAGATGGTATGAATAACATGAATAACATGGATAACATAAATAATATTGAGGAAGAAAAAGAGAAAAAAGGTATTTTGGGAGAAATTTCTCCTCTGTCAATGTCAAATCTTGCAAGAAGAAATTTAAAGGACAGGATTTTTAAATGGATTTTTTTAGGAAGTATATTCTTCTGTCTGCTATTCCTTATATTCCTTCTTCTAGGACTGATGATTTTAGGAATAAAAAGGATAACACCTATATTTTTAAGTAACTTTCCTTCACGTAAGATAGAGAGGGCAGGTTTTTTACCGGCAATAATAGGAAGCCTTTTCCTTATACTGACTGTTGCAGGGATAACAATACCTGTAGGGGTAGGTTCTGCTGTCTATCTGGAACAGTATTCGAATAAGAAGAGCAGGTTCTATAATTTTCTGGAAGTAAATATATCAAACCTTTCAGGAGTCCCTTCAATAGTTTATGGACTTCTGGGTCTTGCCCTTTTTTCAAGGATGAGCGGAATAAGAGGGACGGTAGTTTCAGGGGCAATAACTTTATCTCTCATGATACTTCCTGTAATAATCGTTTCTACAAGGGAGGCAATAAAGGCTGTACCTAAAATACTGATAGAGGCGGCTTATGGACTGGGTATGACTAAATGGCAGATGATAAAGGCAGTCATACTTCCATACTCGGCACCTGGAATTTTTACCGGAGTCATTCTGGCACTGTCAAGGGCATTGGGAGAATCTGCCCCCCTTCTGGTAGTAGGAGCTGCCAGCCTTGTAACAAGGCTGCCAAGAGGAATATTTTCCAGATACACTGCTATGCCGATACAGATTTATCAGTGGACCTCCTATCCGAATCATCAGTTTCAGGAGCTGGCAGCAGCCGGAATAATAGTCCTTCTAGTATTTCTCCTTTCTGCAAATTCAGCAGCTATAATACTTAGGAATAAATTCCAGAAGTCAAAGTAAGTTTTAAAATATTCTGAATAAATATAAGAGTTGCAGCATCAGGAGATATGGGGTAGACAGGGACATTACAGAAATATTAAAAAGGATAACGGCACTGATTGGGAAATAATCATAATAAATAAGGAACAGAAGAAAAGAAACATATAAAAATCTGGAAGGGACTGTCCGGCAAAACCATTTTTTTTGCGAGACAGCCCCTTTTTTTGTTAGAAAAGTAAATTTATCAGTTGCTTATACCGTGTCTTATATCTATTCCGTTATAGATGTAAACTACAACTTCAGCAAGGTTTTTAATGGAATCTCCTATCCTTTCAAGATGCTGGGAAATAAAAAGACCTTCCAGCTGATGCTTATCTATATTTCCTTCCTTCAGCTTTTCTATGACAGAAGACTTATATGCATTAACTTCTTCATCCAGACTTAATATGAGGTAGGAGAAGCTTAAATCTTCATCATAATATGACTTCTTAAACAAGTCAAACATATTCTGTACCTTCTCCAGCATTTCCATCAGATGGAAATCCTTATAGGATTCAAGATCCTCTGAATGTTTCATGACTTTAAGTATATTTATGCATAGGTCGTTCATCCTTTCAACAGTCATGGAAATCTTAACTACACTTACAAGAAATCTCAGGTTAATGGTCATAGGCTGAAATCTTGCAATAGTCTTTATAACTTCTTCCTCTACATTAGTTTCAAATGCGTTCATCCGGTCCTCTATAAATTTTGCTTCTCCGTAAAGGACACTGTCAAATGAAGATTTAGTTAACATATCCCCTATTATTTCAAGAGACCTCTGACAGTCTTCTATTGCATCTGAAACTAAGGCTTTAATGTCATCGATTCTATCATTTAAATTTCTCATTTCATCAACTCTTTTCTGTATATTTTTTATTAAGAGAACTAGATTAAGTGGATTAACTGAAAATACCGTTAATATAGTCCTCAGTTTTTTTGCTTGAAGGATTTGTGAAGATTTTACTAGTTTCATCAAATTCTTCAATAACTCCCTTGTAGAAAAATGCCGTTTTATCTGAAATTCTGGCAGCCTGCTGCATATTGTGGGTAACTATTACAATAGTATAATTTTCAGCCAGTTCCCTTATTAGTTCTTCAACTTTTAAAGTAGACAGCGGATCCAGAGCCGAAGTAGGCTCATCCATTAAGACAACGTCAGGTTTAACTGCAATAGTCCGTGCAATACATAGCCTCTGCTGCTGTCCTCCTGAAAGTCCGAAGGCTGATTTGTGGAGCTTATCCTTTACTTCATCCCATAAAGCCACAGATTTTAAGCTGGTTTCAACTATCTCTTCCAGCTTATTTTTATCCTTTTCCCCGTGAAGCCTAGGTGCATAGACTATATTTTCATAAATAGTTTTAGGGAAGGGATTCGGTTTCTGGAATACCATGCCTATTCTTTTTCTAAGTTCCACTATGTCAAGACGTGGGTCAAATATGCTTTTTTCAGCAATAACTATGTCCCCTTCATATCTGTGCTCCTCTATAAGATCGTTCATCCTGTTGATAGACCTTAGAAAAGTAGACTTTCCACAGCCGCTTGGACCAATTAAGGCAGTAATCTTGTTTCTGGGAATTTCAAAGTTCAAGTTATCAAGCACTTGATGGTCGCCATAGTAGAAATTAAAATTTTTAACAGAAATAGCTGTCCCGAAATCCTTCTTAATTTTTTCACTCAACATTTTTCCTCCGAATACTAAAATAATTTTTATAACCTATTTTAACATAAAAACTATAAAAAAAATAGTAATATTAAAAGAGAGTTTTCTTAGATTCTTATATATAGGCAGCTTTATCTATATCTAGAAAACTATATATTTTCAG
>JBHACQ010000135.1:0-3977 GCA_041854625.1 Leptotrichia sp.
CATTTTATCTAATTCTTTTTTTATTTGAATAAAATCACTTTTAAAAATTCCAAAAAATTCTGTACTAAATTTTGTTCCATACTTACTTTCCGGTAACTTACCATAAAGCTTTTCTCGTGAAATTGAAAATGTTCTATCTTTATTTTCTTTTTCCATATTTAATAAAATTTCATCTATTTTTTCCAATGCTTCTTTTATTTTAATTTTAACAACATCTATTTTTTTCTTATTCATATCACTCTTTCCTTAATTATAATTTCTTATTTCTACCAATCAGGCATAACTAAACTGTTGTTTTCCCAAGGTCTATATACAAAAATCTGATTCGCACCACCTACATATTGTGTTCCATAAGTCAATTGTGGTCCTACTTTACCTGTTAGCATAACTGTTCCTGGTTTAACTTGCCATTGCTGTATATAGTATGCTTTATTCCATTCAGGAGGTAATGCTAAATTTGCTCTATTTGTCAATGGAGTAAATGTATTATTTAGATATTGTCCCATTACTTTTGCACCTCGGCTATTACTATTCAAAACATCAAAATATCTTATTCCATATTCATGCATTCCAGACTGCCTTACTTGAATTGTTCCAACTTCAAATGACTGTAAAATTTCTTTTCTTTCTGTACGATTTAATCCTAATGAGTTTAAATAGTTTGAAGCTCTTTTAACACCATCATAAGGTATTCTATAACCACCATTGTAATAATATTCTGAATTTATAATATTCCCTGTATTTCTCTCTATTACTTGTTGGCTTTCATAACTTAAATATCCGTTTTTCGCCTTTATATTATAATAAGTCTCTGGAATTACTATATTAGTATTATTAACCTGATTCCCATACATTCTTGATGCAGCATATGCTTCATAATACGGCTTATATATACTGTAATGCTGTGATGTCGCTCCTAATAACAATCCCGTTAAGAAGCTGAAGTCATTATAATCCTGTTCTGTTCCTCCTAGTGCTATTATTGCTGAGCCAATAGGATTAAATATTGCTGCACTATTCACAGGACTTGCACTTGAATATCCTTGATTATTCATTAATCTTGTATATTCCTGAACTGCCGTCCCTTTTATCGGATGACCTTCACTTGACACTGCATATCCTACTTTTTGTATGCCCACTAAACTTTCATTTAATCCTACTCCTACATTTACTGCTCCTACGCTTCCTACTGCACATCCTACTCCCATTGTTACTTTACAGGATCCATACCCTGTTGCTGCCAGACTTCCGGCTGTTACTGTTCTCACTCCACCAAAACCTGTTTGAATTATTCCTTCATAAAGCATTCTGCTTTTTGCTTCTCTGTTTGCAGTTGCTGATTCAGTTGTTACTCCATAGCCTATTGTAAGTAATCCATATGAAGCTATTGCTCTCCCTTCATATGTATCTTTATAGAAATCTTTCATCGTACTTAGTATTATAGAATTTATATCACTTCTATAATGATTTCTATAAATTTCTTGTGTTTTTACTTTTCCTTCAGGATTTCCTAAACTTTCATAAACTACATATCTTCCATCTGACATTTTTTCCTGTACTGAAAATGAATAATCTTTATATTCAATACGTCTATTACTATCTCTAAGTACATGTTCTAAATATTTTTTTTCTTCTTCTGTTATTATTCGGAAATTTTCATATTTTTCTGCTGCCAGAGCCTCGGACAATGCTTTTTTAGTTTCTTTTTCCATTTCTTCATTTATTTTTTCCTGTTTTCTTTTAGAAATCTGCCCTCTTTTATTTTTGGCTTTTCTTTCCTTTTCTGCTCTAGTTTTATCAATATTTCTATATACTTTTTCCAGCCTGTCAATTTTATTTAATTGTCTTCTTTGAATATGTTCAGGAGCATAAGGGTTATATCTGACCATGCTGTCTATCCTGTCATCTCCTGTACCTTCCCAAAACTGCAGCTGGTCCAATAAATATGAATTTAACAGCATCCTGTCCAACATCGTCAACGATGACTGGTCGTAGTCCACCATTCCACTGTTATCTTTTAAATAGCCGTTATCTGATATCCCCTGCAAGAAGCTTCCATATGCCATTTCAAGATACTGTGCCTCATACTCGCTATCTTCTCCAAATACAATATGTCCTATCTCATGCTGTGTTGTCTTGTTAAAGTCTATTACTTTCCCTGAATCTACATAGTCCTTGTTTATCCATACCGTACCATCGTCTGTGACTGCAAACCCTCTGTTTATTATCTTTTCTCGTGAGCTTCCATCAAGTCCAGCTATGTCTCCGCCATCATAGAAATTTACTCTTACTCCTCTTTTGGCTATGCTTCCGAACCTCTGTTCCAGCTCCGCCTTCACTTGCTGTTGTGTCTTCCCCCTGGTGTCTACAAAACCTATTCTCATAAATTTTTGTACCAGACTTTCGGATTCTACACTTATAGCTATATGTCCAAAACGTCCAAATGAAGAACCTGATTTATGGTAGTAAATACTCGCCTCATCTTCCCAGTCATTCCCAAGCTGCCCTGCATTATAGCCTAATTCACTTCCTATCATAACAAGCGGTGTATCTCCTGCCACTCTGCTGTAATAGTTTTTAAACTGCTCCCCATAAAAGCTTGCATAGTCTTCCGAGTCTTCCAGTCCATTGTTGTTTCTATTCTTCTATCTTTGTTCCATACCATCCCTTGTAGCTTCAATGTTCAGAAAATCAGAGGAAACCCAAATTTCCCATAAATTAATACGAGAAATCTGAGTTTTTATCCTTTAGTACACTTTCTTGCTGATTAAAGGCTTCAGTTTGAGCTAGATTAATAATTATTCCTTCGTTTCAGACTCTTATTTTCTTCTATCCACTTCTTCCACTCTTCCTCTGTAAAATCAAACCGGAATCCTTCCATAAAGTCATATGGCTCAGGATAGCTTTCCAACGGAGTATTGTCTATTAATTCCTTAGGTGCTTTTATATGGTCTATTCCTAAGTCATATCCATGCAGCAATGCTATCTTTGAATAAAGAAGAACATGGATATGAAGAAAATCATTAAGTAATACTTCCACATCCCACATCATTTTCCTTGCGGTCTTCTTTTCCAGCATCCTGTATATTACCTTCCTCATTTCTTCTATATTCCCGTCACAAAGTGCTATATAGAACTCATGGTCTATCACCCTCTTTTTCTCTGATTTAGGAAACTTTTCCACAAATACTGCACTTCTCTCCCTCAACTGCTTAAAGTCTCCTTTTAAGGCTAGAAGGATATTCCTGTTCTGGAATATTATACCCGAAACCCCTGTCAGTCCATATTCTTTAACTTTATCCCAGTAGGTGATTCTGTCCATATTTTTTATCAGAAATTCTCTCATCTCTACATTGTTTGACATTATTATCGGAAAAATTTCCGTCGGATAACCTGTTATAAAAAAATTTACTCTTTCCTGGCTCATAAGAAACAGCTTACCGGTTATATACATATTTTCTTTAAATTTATCCACATCCTGATACTTTAACAAAGCTAATTTTGCATTAAAAATATATATTTTGGACAAATATACCATACAGGCACTTGGGTTTCCTATTTTCGTTCTTATTATATTTAAATCATTCTCTTCATCATTTCTGAAATAAGCTATTCCTCTCTCAGTACCCTCAATTGCTTCTTCTAATGTATACACTTTATTATCAAAATCTGTTATTATTTCAAATTCCATTGTCTTCTTCCTTTCTATTCTACCGGTATTATTATTAGTTTCCCTGTATTCCTGTCAAATACTGAAACTGCCTTATATAAATTGGCTGCTGTTCTCCTCCTGTGCAGAATTTGGAATCAGAGAAAAACAGTTTTCTCTGCTTCCTTCTTGTAAACAGCTCAGTTACTTTTGTAATAAATAATACCATAAGGATATAAATTATAGCATGTAGCACTGTAAATGCCTCTATCATAAAATCACCTTACCTGCCTCCTTTATCCGGTCTGACTAGCAGAAGCTCATCCAG
>JBHACQ010000136.1:0-5274 GCA_041854625.1 Leptotrichia sp.
CTCCATTATATTTGATTCCACTAAGATTTGGCGGAGAAGAAAGTGAAAGAAATAAATTATTTGTTCCGCCAGTTATTGTTGAATTAAAGGATAGATTTGATGATATGGTAGAAGAATTATTAGTTAATAATAAAGTAAATGGTTATTCCTGTATTCCAGAGTACAAAGGTAATAGTTTTATTCCGGCAGTACTTAACATAGAGGCAAAAAAAGATGATAAAACCGTTTTTTCTGAAAGTATAAATATATGGGAGTAAATTTTAGTAAAAATTAGAAGATAGAGCTGAGTAATTATGAGCAAATTATTTTTGGCCTCATATTTAGAAGGAATGAAAAATCTAGAGAAAGAATTTTTGAATAGAAAGGAAAATTTATGGGAGCAAATTTTGGGAAAAACTACAGGATATCGCTTTTCGGAGAATCACATGGGATTGCATTAGGAACTAACATTGATGGTATTCCTGCCGGGACAGAATTAGATATAGATTTTATTAAGGAAGAAATGAAAAGAAGAGCTCCTGGCAGGTCAAAGCTGACTACTCCGAGAGTCGAAAAAGATGAATTTGAGATATTAAGCGGATTTGTAGACGGGAAAACAACAGGGACACCGCTTGCTATGATAGTAAGGAACAGGGATCAGAGATCAAAGGATTATAGTGAACTGGCTAAAAAACCGAGACCTGGACATGCTGACTGGTCTGGAATGAACAGGTACAAAGGATTTAATGATATAAGGGGGAGCGGACATTTTTCAGGAAGGATAACCACCTCTATTGTCTTTGCAGGTGCAATAGCAAAACAGCTTTTAAAGGAGAAGGGGATATTAATAGGTGCCCATATCAAGTCATTAAATAATATAGAAGACAGGGACTTTAAAGAAAGTGATATTACAGAGGAGAATATAGACAGGTTAAGGGAAATGGTATTACCTACATTAACTGAAGGAATAGCTGGAGAAATGGAAAGTGCCATACTGAAGGCAAGAGAAGAGTCCAATTCTCTAGGAGGGATTGTGGAACTGATGGTAACAGGACTGAAACCGGGAATAGGCGATCCTTTCTTTGAGTCTATGGAAAGTGAGCTGGCACGGATGATATTTTCGATTCCGTCAACAAAAGGGATAGAATTTGGGGCAGGTTTTGGAATAACAAGAATGACAGGATACGAAGCAAATGATGAGATGTATTTTGATAAAAATGGGAATATAAGGTCATATACAAATAATAATGGTGGCATAATAGGGGGAATAACAACCGGGATGCCCATTAGTTTCAAAGTGGCTATTAAACCTACTGCTTCCATAGAAAAGATTCAGAAGACTGTAAATCTGGAAACAGGAAAAGATGATATACTGGAAGTAAAAGGAAGACACGATCCGGTAATTGTTCCAAGGGCAATAGTGGTGCTGGAGTCTGCTACGGCAATAGTCATATTGGACAGGTTACTTGAATCCAGAAAATACAGCCTTTAATATTATGGATTATATTAGAATTAAATAGCAGGATGAATACAAGTTTTTCAGTAATTATAGATTACGGGAAAGCTTGTTTTTATTTACAGTTAAAATTATTAATTTTCTACATTAAAATGATGTGCTATTGTTGACTTTTAAAATAATTATGATATAATATATAAAAATAAAATACGTCAAAAAGGAGACGGTTAATATGAAACTATCGAAAAGGCAGGAAGAAATACTATCCATTATAGATAAGAACCAGCCCATAACCGGAGAAGTAATAGCTTCTGATCTAGGTTTATCCAGATCTACACTCAGGACAGACCTGGAAGTTCTGACAAGGCTTGGTTATCTGGAGGCTAAACCTAAGGTAGGGTATATTATAAAAAGCAGACAGAATACATATTATAAGGATAGAAAAGTGGAAGATGTCATGAGTGTTGCCATAGTAATCAATGAAAGGTCGTCACTACATGATGCTATAGTGAATATTTTTCTTGAGGATGTGGGGAGTCTCTTTGTAAAAGGGGAAAAGGGACTGACAGGAATTATATCAAGAAAGGATATAGTTAAAGCAATGGTAGGAGGTGTAGATCTTCACTCTATGCCAGTCAGCATGATTATGACAAGAATGCCGAATGTTATTACACTGGAAGCTGACTCCCTTGTCAGTGAGGCAGTTTACAAACTCATAAATCATAAGATAGATTCCCTTCCTGTTGTTGAACACAAGGATGGTAATGTAAATATAGTCGGAAGGTTTACAAAGACTAACGCAACAAGACTGTTTTATGAAATAATAAATCCAACATATATAGGAGAATAAAATGAAATTAAATGTGTACGTCTTATCTGATTCATTAGGAAATACAGGAGAAAAGGTGGCAAAGGCCTGTCTTGCACAGTTTGACTATCCTGATTATGAGATAAAGAAATATCCCCATATAAACATGGATATCCTTAATAATGCTCTTGAAGACTGTAAAAGGGAGAATTCCATAATTATATATTCAGCTGTGACAAAGGAGCTGTCTGACAAGATAAAGGATTTTTCTAAAGAAAATAATATAGCAGCCTTTGATATTATTGGAGGAATAATTGATGAGATATCAGACCGTTTAAAATTAGAGCCTATTCGTGAAGCAGGAATTATAAGGAAGATGGATGTAGAATATTTTAGAAGAGTGGAAGCTATGGAGTTTGCAGTAAAATATGATGACGGAAAAGATCCGAGGGGATTAAAAAAAGCCGATGTCGTACTTATAGGAATTTCCAGGACTTCTAAGACTCCGCTTTCAATGTATCTGGCAAATAGGAATATAAAGGTAGTAAATATACCGCTGGTTCCTGAAGTGGAACCCCCACGGGAACTTAAGGAAATCAATTCAAGCAGAATAATCGGACTTATAAACTCCCCTGAAAAGCTGAACAGGATAAGGGAAGAACGGCTACAGGCTCTTGGACTCGGGAGAGGAGCTTCCTATTCTTCTATGGCAAGAATACTTGAAGAACTTGACTACGCTGAAAGAATAATGAAAAAAATTGGATGTCCTATAATAGATGTTTCAAATAAGGCTATTGAAGAAACTGCTGATATAATAATAAACATTCTAAAGAAACAAGGGATATATATTTAAAAATTAAGGAGGAAAAGATGAATAGACTTGTTTACAATTTTAAGGATGGAAATAAGGAAATGAAGAGTCTTTTAGGTGGAAAAGGTGCGAACCTGGCAGAAATGGTTAATATAGGATTGAATGTTCCGCCGGGATTTACAGTTACTACAGAAGCCTGTATAGAATATTATGAAAGAAATAAGGAAATATGGCAGGAACTTATAGAGGAAATAGAAGAAAAACTGAAAGTCCTGGAAAATGAATCAGGAAAGACTTTTGGTGGAGGAGAAAATCCTTTACTTGTTTCAGTAAGGTCAGGATCTGTATTTTCAATGCCAGGAATGATGGATACAATCTTAAATCTAGGATTAAATGATGTTACAGTGGAAAAAATAAGTAAAAATACCGGAAATGAAAGGTTTGCCTATGACAGCTACAGAAGATTTATACAGATGTTTTCTGATGTTGCAATGGGGATACCTAAGTCAAGATTTGAATGGGTACTGGAAAATATGAAGAAGGACAAGGGAATAGAAAATGATGTAGATCTAGATGCAGATGATCTGAAAAGCCTTGTACTGAAATATAAGGAAATATATGTAAATGAACATGGAAAAGAATTTCCTCAGGATCCGAAGGAACAGATGATATCGGCTGTAAAGGCAGTATTTGATTCATGGGAAAATCCAAGAGCAAAGATATACAGGGATTTAAACGGGATATCACATAAGCTTGGGACAGCAGTAAATATACAGAGCATGGTCTTTGGGAATACAGGAGATAAGTCTGGAACCGGCGTTGCCTTTACTAGAAACCCTTCCATAGGGGAAAACAGGGTATTTGGGGAATTTCTGATAAACGCACAGGGAGAGGATGTCGTTGCAGGGATAAGGACGCCTCAGTCAATAGACGAGCTTAACAGGATTATGCCTGGTATATATGAACAGTTTATAAATACTACGCAGATTCTGGAAAATCACTATAAAGATATGCAGGATATTGAATTTACCATTGAAAATGAAAAACTTTTCATACTTCAGACACGAAATGGGAAAAGAACTGCAAAAGCAGCAGTAAATATTGCTGTAGATATGGTGAATGAAGGGAAAATAACAAAGGAGGAGTGTATAGCCAGAATAGAGCCTAAGACTCTGGAACAGCTTCTACATCCTACATTTGATGAAAATGAAATAAAGAAGTTCAATATAATATCAAAAGGACTTCCGGCATCTCCAGGAGCGGCATCAGGGAAGATATATTTTAAGGCAGAAGATGTGGTAAGGGCAAAAGAGAATGGGGAAAAGGCTATACTTGTCAGACAGGAAACATCTCCGGAAGATATAGAAGGGATGGTAAGTGCAGAAGGCATATTGACAGCCTGTGGAGGAATGACTTCCCATGCGGCAGTTGTTGCACGTGGAATGGGGAATTGCTGTGTAGCAGGAGCGACAGGGATACGTGTTTCTGAAGAAGAAAAAATTATGAAGTCAGGTGACAGGATTTATAGAGAAGGGGATATGATATCATTAGACGGTTCTACAGGAACGGTATATGAAGGGGATATTCCAAAAGCAGGATTAAATAGGATAGAAAATTTTGATATCCTCATGAAGTATGTTGATGAAGTGAGAACAACAAGAGTTCATGCAAATGCTGATAATCCTAGGGATGCTAAGAAGGCACTGGAATTTGGAGCAGAAGGGATAGGACTATGTAGGACAGAACATATGTTCTTTGATGAAGACAGGATTTTAAAGGTCAGAAAAATGATAATGGCAAAAGAAAAAGAAGAAAGGATAAAATATCTGGATGACCTATTACCATTCCAAAGACAGGACTTTATTGATATTTATGAAGTTATGGGGAAACTTCCAGTAACAGTCAGACTTCTGGATCCGCCATTACATGAATTTTTACCACATAATGATGAAGACATAAAAGAAATTGCAGTATCAATGGGTAAGACCTTCGAAGAAGTTAAAGACAGGATAAATTCCCTACACGAATTTAATCCTATGCTTGGACATAGGGGATGCAGGCTTGCAATAACATATCCTGAAATCTATATAATGCAGGTTACAGCTATAATAGAAGCAGCACTGGAACTGAAGCAGAAAGGTGTAGAAGTAGAGCCGGAAATAATGGTTCCGCTTGTATCGACTAAGGAAGAGCTGCGACAAATAGGGGAAGAGCTGGAAA
>JBHACQ010000137.1:0-27296 GCA_041854625.1 Leptotrichia sp.
GAAGGATGACAGGAAGGGCAACTTCAAGGCAGACCTGAACATAGGAATAGAGAACCAGAGGTTCGGAGTTACCCTGAATGCAGGATATGACACTAAGGGAGAGAATATAAGAGGTGGAATAGGCTTCAGGGCAATCTACTAAAAAAAATCTTGAAAATACTATAAAAATATGATATCATAATTTAAAACGACAAAAAATGATTCGGAAATATGATAGATAGAAAGGAGTCCGTAATGAAAAAAAATATACATCCTGAATACAGGTTTGTAGTGTTTGAAGATACAAGTAATGGAGACAGATTTTTAGGTAAATCTACAAAGTACTCAAAGGAAACAACAACTTTTGAAGGTCAAGAGTATCCTGTAATTAAAGTTGCAACAAGTTCAACATCACATCCGTTTTATACAGGAAAATCTAAATTTGTTGATGAAACTGGAAGAGTTGATAAGTTCAAGAAGAAATACAATTTATAAGATTAATATAAAAACAGAGTTGCTATTTTCAATAAGTAGTAATCTCTGTTTTTTTTGAAAATAAATTTAAGTTATTTAAAAGTACTATATTTTAAAAGTACCATATATAAAAATAATTTTTAGGTAAACTATATATCAATTGAAAGATGGAGGGATCAGTAATGGCTGTTTATGAATTGAAGCATCCTTTAATAGAACATAAACTAACTAATCTGAGGAAAAAGGAGACTGATACAAAGCTTTTCAGGGAAAGTCTCAATGAAATAGCAGGACTTATGGTGTATGAGGCTACTAAGCATCTGCAGTTGAGGGAAATTGAAATAGAAACTCCCATACAGATGACAAAGACAAAAATTCTTGATGAACCTATAACATTGGTTCCTATTCTAAGGGCAGGTCTTGGAATGTTAGATGGAATACAGCAGCTTCTTCCAAATGCTAAAGTGGGACATCTGGGAGTATATAGGAACGAAGAAACTCTGGAACCTGTATACTATTATGCGAAAATGCCGTCAAATGTGGCAGAAAGCCAGGTATTTGTTATAGATCCGATGCTTGCTACAGGGGGATCCATGATTTATACAATTGACTATTTGAAGGAAAAAGGCGTAAGGAATATTACGATGCTATGTATAATAGGGGCACCAGAGGGAATTAAGAAAGTTCTGGATAAGCATCCGGATGTAGATCTATACATAACTTCAATAGATGAAGGGCTTACAGACAAGGCCTATATTTATCCTGGTCTTGGAGATGCCGGCGACAGGATATTCGGAACTAAATAAAAGTTAATAAAAAGGGCTATTTTTATTTTAAGGGGAGAAAAATAAAAAATTATTTAGTATAATGCATTTAGTGTTTCTAAATTATTTACAATTTAATTGTAAATAATAATTTCTCATTTATTATTATGAAGTAGTGGCTTTAAAAAGTAATTTATTACCTTTAAAGCCACTATCTTTTTATGGACATCTGAATAAAGCCTATGTTTTCTGGCTAAGATGCATATTTAATGAGATAACTGAAGGTTTAAAGGAAGTTTTATCATAACAGTGGCTCCCCTCTGACCTTCCACAGTTTCTTTAGTATATACTCCATATTTTTCTCCGTAGTAGAACTTAATCCTCTTATCTACATTCTTAATTCCTACTCCGCCAGTCTTATTTTTAAGATATTTATGTGACTCTGAAAATCCAGGACCGTTGTCTGTCACGGAAATGATAAGAGAGTCATTTTCAGAATAGATATTGATACTGATTATACCAATATCTGGAATATTTTTAATTCCATGGTATATTGAATTTTCCACAATAGGCTGGATGATGATTTTAGGAACTTTCACAAGAAGGAGGCTTTCATCTTCTATATTGAAAAAATAGGAAAGCTTATCTTCATATCTCTGTTTCTGGATAAAGAGATATTCCTTTACATGAGTGACTTCATTATCAAGTGATATCATTTCATGACCATTACTGAGGGAAAGACGGAAGAAGTTTGCAAGTGATTTTGTAAGGGCAATAACTTTTTCACTGTCTTCAAATTCAGCCATCCATATAATAGTGTCAAGGGTATTATACAGGAAATGGGGGTTTATCTGGCTATGAAGAGCCTGTATTTCATACTCTCTTAAATACTTGATTTTTTTAACCATTTCGTTAAAGTACCCTATAAGTATTTCTATTTCGTAGCTCACATTTTCTTCAAGATTAAATTCATCTAGGGAATTTTCAAACTTCTGTATATGTTTTTCCAGTTTTACTAATGGTCTGAGAAGCTTAGTAATGGCTGAAAATGCCACTATCGAAGTAAAGAAAAGTGAAACAAGGAATATAGAGAGGACCATATAGTTGAAGCTTTTCTTTAATTTAAGAAGGTCATCCATACTGCTTATTGTAATCAGTTTCCAGTTAGTTTCCTCAATATCAACCTTTATTATGGAATTTTTTCTGTCTTCCGGAAGGGAACTGCCAGTGGAAAATTTATCCAGACATTTCCGGTTAATAAAGCAGTCAGCGTCCTTATAGTATATAATCTGGTTCTTGTCGTCAACTATCAGGCTGTCGCCTTTCTCTCCTGCAAAAAGGGTCTTTAAATACTCGTTAAGAACTTCATATTTAACATCGAAGACAATTACTCCAAGATTTTCCCCCTTCTGATCCTTTATGTCATGACTTATGGAAAGAACCCAGAGGATACTGTTCATGTAAGTATTATTCTTTCTGCTGGGATTAAAGACAGGGACATCGGAATTGTTTAAGGCATCTACATACCAGGCTTCCTTCAGCATGTCATCTGATACATCAAAGACTATGTTTTTGTCACTGGATATAATGTTCCCGTTTTTTCCGATAATGGTAATGCTCTTTATATTGTCATCATTTTCATGGATAAGATCCATCATTACTCCGATATTATTTACTGAGTTTTCATTTCCATTTTTAAGAAAACTTCTTACATCAGCATCAATTGACATTAAGTTAATGATATTTTTCAGCTTGTCAACATACAATGAGATATAACGTGCAGCATCTGAAGCATTTTCTCTGTTGTATTCCATTTCCTTCTTCATAATGATGTATCTTGAAGTGTAATAGAAAATACTGCTTAAAAGAACAATAAACAGTATATTGCCAAATAGGTAGAAGAAAATAATCTGAAGCATCATGGAATTCTTTATGGGATTTTTAAGTTTCATGATGACTTATCTCCTTATTACTGCTGTCTGACTTTTCCAGAACCTGTTTCTTAAACTCTTTTGGAGTAATTCCAAAAGTCTTCTTAAACTTGGAATTAAAATAGTTAAAGTTATCTATACCTACCAGAGCTCCTATTTCATAATTCTTTAGTTCAGTTGTAAGGAGAAGGAGCTTAGCCTTTTCCATACGTATGTTATTTAGGTAATCCTGAAAGGATACGCCGAACAGGTTCTTAAAAAGGGAGCTTAAATATCCTGAAGAGAGGTTCATACTGTCAGCAAGCGAGTTCAGGTTGAAGGAAACATTGCTATACTGTTCTTCGATGTTCTTTAATATGATGTCCTTATATCCGCTGTTGGAAATGACTTTTTCAAACTGGCTTCCGATATTTATCTTTTCAATAATTTTTTTTGCCTCATTGTATTTCTTTTCATCTTCAAGCTTAGAAATAAGCCTGGAGATTATTTCGTTAATGTCAGCTTTGGAAACAGGTTTTAGAATATAGTCTTCAACCCCTATCTTTACAGCTTTCTGGGCATATTCAAAATAATCATATCCTGAAATGATGGCGATTTTTACATCCGGTTTAGCCTTCTTCATTTCATTTGCTAAAGAAAGGCCGTCCTTAAAGGGGATGTTTATATCTAGAAGAACCAGATCAGGAAGTTTTTCCGAAAATATCCGGGAGGCAGAATCTCCATTTTCTGCCTCATAAATAGTATCTATTCTGTATTTTTCAGAATCAATAAAGGTTTTCATACCTCTTCTTATAAGAGGTTCATCATCAACGATTAACATACTGTACATTTCTGTATACTCCTTATATTTATTGTAACTTGGAAAACTCCAGAACAATCTGGACTTTTCTGATGTAGGCTATTCTTCTTCAACCAGGGGTATAAGATAGCCATAATTTTCCTCTTCCATATCTTCAAGGGGAATAAATCTTAATGCAGCACTGTTTATACAGTATCTTAGTCCCCCCTTATCCTGAGGACCGTCAGGAAAGACATGACCTAGATGGGCATTTCCGCTCCTGCTTAAAACCTCGGTACGGACACGGCTAAGACTTGTATCTTCTGCATAATTTACAACTTCCTTCTGTATAGGCTCAGTAAAGCTTGGCCATCCGCATCCTGCATCATATTTATTCTTAGAGAGGAAGAGAGGTTCTCCTGTTGTAATGTCCACATATATGCCTTTCCTTTCATTATTCCAGTATTTATTGTAAAAAGGTCTTTCAGTATCTTTTTCCTGTGTAACGCTGAACTGGAGAGGGGAAAGCTGTTTTTTTAGTGTTTCCACGTCGGGTTTTATATAGTCTTCAGAATCAATAATGATACTTCTTGCGGCATTAAGGTCTATATGACAGTATCCGCCCGGATTTTTTTCAAGATAGTTCTGGTGATATTCTTCAGCAGGAATATAATTTTTTAAAGCTTCTACTTCAATCCTTATTTCTGAAGTATACTTTTCCTGAAGCTTCTCAATTTCCTTACGGATAATTTCAACATCTTCTGCATCAGTATAGTAGATACCTGTCCTGTACTGTCTTCCTTCATCATTTCCCTGCTTATTTAAGCTGACGGGATCTATT
Organism: Leptotrichia sp.; assembly: GCA_041854625.1. Taxonomy (GTDB): domain Bacteria; phylum Fusobacteriota; class Fusobacteriia; order Fusobacteriales; family Leptotrichiaceae; genus Leptotrichia_A. The sequence goes on from JBHACQ010000137.1 coordinate 4,768, forward strand.
ACAGAAAAATAGTATTTTAGCAGTTTGGATAAGGATATCCTGTTTCTGTCATACTTGATATGGACTGTCTCTGCATGGTCGGTATAAGGTATTTCCCTATAGCTTGTATTTTCAGTATTTCCGTTAGCATAGCCTACCGATGTATCTATAATACCGTATATTTTCTTTATATATGCTTCCAGTCCCCAGAAACAGCCTCCTGCAAGATATATTTCATATATATTTGAATTTTTCATATTTTACTCCTTTCCTTTTTTACTGTATTCCAAGATTATCTACAGCTTCCTTCAGCTGCTTCATGGCTTTTTTAAGTACAGATCTCGGACAGGCAGTGTTTAATCTCATAAAGCCTTCAAGTCCTTTCTGGAATACCCTTCCGGGATTCAGTCCAAGTTTTGCCTTTTTCAGCATAAACTCTTCCAGATCAGGCTGAGAAAGTTTCAAGTCCCTGCAGTCAAGCCATACCAGATATGTAGCCTGTGGGATGTTGGATTTTATCTGTGGGATATTTTCTTTTAAGTAATTATGAACAAACATGATATTATCTTCCAGATATTTCTTCAGCTGGATCAGATATTCTTCCCCTTCATCTGTATAGGCTGCCATAGTTGCAACAAGGTTAAACGGACTGTTCCTATGTATTTCAAGATCCTTCCAGAACCTGTCAAATTTTTTCTTTTCTTCAAGGCTGTTAAATACAATAGTGGCACATTGGAGTCCTGCCACATTGAAGGCCTTACCTGTAGAAGTACATGTTATAGTATTCTTCCTTATCTCTTCTGAAACGCTTGCCATAGGAATATGACGGTTGTCCCATAAGGTAAGGTCTGAATGTATTTCATCTGAAATGACAGGAACGTTGTATTTGATGCATAAATCTCCGATTGTCTTCAGCTCCTCGTAGCTCCAGACATGTCCGATGGGATTCTGTGGATTACAGAAAATAAGCAGTTTAGGTTTTTCTTTCAGCTTTTCTTCCAGATCCTTGAAGTCAGGGGTATAGACACCGTCCTTTTCAATGAACCTGTTTTCGATTACAGTCCTTTCATTATCATGGTTAATATCATAAAATTCAGAATAGACAGGAGTCTGGATAAGTATCTTGTCCCCTTTTTCTGAAAACTGCCTTATTAGTGCACCTAGGGCAGGAACAATTCCTATACTGAAACTTAGCAGTTCCTTCTTCACTTCCCAGCCATATCTTCTTTTCTGCCATCTGATAAAGGAGTCAAAGTATTCGTCAGGTCTGTATACATATCCGAAGATACCGTGGTCTGCCTTCTCCTTTAAAGCCCTGACTACAGGTTCTGCAGTGGCAAAGTCCATATCTGCAATCCATAGGGGGATAATATCGTCAACTCCGAATTTCTGCATGAGTTCATTATATTTTGTAGAATGGTTGTTCTTTCTGTCTATTATCTTATCAAAATCATACATCATAGTCTCTTCCCCCATGACAAATATAGAAATGTATATTTATCATGAGCCTCCCTTTCTTTAATGTTTTTAGCATTTTTTAATCTCTCAAAAAGTATATTTGTTTCGCAAACAACTACCTGATATTTAAATGAAAGTACTTGACAGTACTATTTAAATGACAGTACGCAGTATTTCAAGATTACCGTTTAATATTACTTTTATATGAGGAGGAACAAGCAGAGATTCTCCCTTTCTTATATTAAGGACGGTTCCGTTACTGGAAATGGAACCTTCGCCTTCCAGAATGGAATAGATTATCATACTGTCTTCATTAATATCTTCAAATGTATCTGAAATCTTTATCCTGTCAATTGAGTAATATTTCTTCCTTATTATATTCTTCCTGTTTTCTCCCTTGGCAAAGTCAGTATTAGTAACTTCGGCTTTCCGTTTAAAGTCAATTACTTCAGCAGAATCCCTTATGTGGAGTTCCCTTTTTTTACCATTTTCTTCCCTGTCAAAATCGTATATCCTGTATGTAATATCAGAATTTTCCTGAATTTCTGCAAACAGGACACTTCCCTTTAGGGAAGCGTGAACCATTCCGGGATTTATATCTATGAGGTCTCCTTTCTTTACAGTTATTTCTTCAAACATATCTGTAAAATCATTATTTTCTGCCTTCCCGAGGAACTTCTCCTTTGTAATTCCTTCCTTCATTCCCATTATAAGAAGGGCATCGTCACTTGCCTCCATTATGTACCATGATTCACTCTTACCAAGTTCATTATGTTTTTTCAGGGCGACTTCATCGTCAGGATGAACCTGGATGGAAAGCCTGTCATTTACATCCAGGTACTTAATGAGCAGGGGGAAGGTCTGTCCATATTCCCTGTAAACCTTTTCTCCTACAAGTGCTCCCTTATATTCATCATATACTTCCTGTAATGTCCTTCCTGCAAGAAATCCGTTTTCCACTGTACTCATTCCGTTAGGATGGGCAGATATTTCCCATGATTCTCCGATTTTTTTATTTTCAGGTAATTTCATACCGAGTTTTGATTCAAATTCTCTTCCTCCCCATACTTTTTCAATAAAGACCTTGTTAAATCTTAATGGGTAAAGCACGTAAAATCATCTCCTTTATTTAATTGATAGAGTTCTATAATAAGATAGTACCACTTTAAGGAGAAAAAGACAATATTTTTCCTAAATTATCCTGGAAGGATGCGGTTTATTGCTGCTTCTGTTACATGAAAGATAAATTGTAAAAAAATTTTTTCTTATTCATTTTAAATTCATAAATGTATCCTATAATAAATTCAAGATAAGGAAATAAAATAAAATTTAAAGGAGATAGGATATGAAAAACAAGATGATAAAATTTGGCCTTCTGGCAGGAGTTATTTTAGGGGTATTAGGATTCGCTTATGGAAATACTGTTAAGAGGAATCAGGTTACAGGAAATTCGATTGAAACAGAATTTGTAAATGAAGATGTCTTTGTAGATGATGATTTCTATATTGATGAAAATGAGTTTGTAGATGACGATTACTACGTAAATGGACAGTCAAATATAGATCCATCCAAGGCAATGGACATAAATAAGGCTAAAAAGATTGCCTTAAACAAAGTGCCTGGAGCAAATGACAGCCATATAGGATCATTCCATCTGGATTATGAACATGGAAGACTGGTATATGAAGGAGAAATATACTATAACGGATGGGAACATGAGTTTGATATAGATGCAGTTACAGGGAAAATAGTAAAATGGAACAGGGATAGAGACTAGTAAGAAAATAATGTATTATTAGAGCTTTATGGAAATCAATAAAATAAAATTTAAAGGAGATAGGATATGAAAAATAAAATTTTTATGGGAATGTTATTAGGAGTTATAGCAATAAATGGAGTTATGTCTGCAAATGCAGTGAGAAGAACGTCAGGAAACAATGTAACTAGAATGAGCAGCCAGAAGACAAGATATATAGGAGTAAACAAGGCGAGAAGCATAGCACTTTCAAGAGTACCTGGGGCAAACAGCAGCCATGTGAGGAATCTGCATTTTGACTATGAAGACGGGAGACCTGTCTATGAAGGAAAGATATACTTTAAAGGTCTGGAATATGAATTTGATATAGATGCAGTTACAGGAAGAGTAGTAAGCTGGGATGTTGACAGAGACTAGTTTTCTGTAAGGGAATAGACATAGGAAGTTATTTTGAGAAATTTAAAAATATAAAGGGTTTTATGAAATTTTTAATTGAGTATAAGCCTTTATATTTTTTTTTTCAGAAAATAAATCAGGCTTTATTGATAAAGAGTAATTCTAATTTTTATGTTTTTATGGTATATTTAGGATAATAGATGTAGGAAAACAGTTAATTCAGAAAACATTTAATGAAGGAAAGGGATAATATGAAGATATTGCTTGCTGAAGATGAAAAGGATCTGAACAATATAATAACAAAATTCCTGAAGAAGAACAGCTATAGTGTAGACAGTGTATTTGACGGGAAGGAAGCACTGGAATATATAAGATACGGAGAGTATGATTTAATAGTGCTGGATATTATGATGCCTGAAATAGACGGATTTGAAGTTGTAAAAAGGATGAGGGAAGAAAAAAATGGAACTCCTGTATTGATACTGACTGCAAGAGATACTGGAGAAGATAAGGTTAAAGGGCTAGATCTCGGAGCGGATGACTATATTGTCAAGCCTTTTGACTTTAATGAATTTTTAGCCAGAATAAGGGCAGTAGTCAGGAGGAAGTACGGAAATATTTCAAATAAGATAGTAATAGGAGATCTTGTCCTGGATATTTCAGATAAAAGTGTCGTAAGGGGAGGAAAGAAGGTAGATCTTACAGGGAAGGAATATGAAATACTGGAATATCTTATGCAAAGTAAGAACAGGATTCTAAGCAGGGATCAGATAAAGGAGCATGTCTGGGATTATGGCTATGAAGGGGATTCAAATATAATAGATGTACTCATAAAAAATATAAGGAAGAAACTGGATACAGGAGACGGGAAACAGATTATATATACAAAGAGGGGGTTAGGGTATATAATAAAAGAGGATGAAGAATAATGAGACAGACGAATAAGGAAAAAATAGATATAAAGAGATTTTTTAGAAATATTCCGATTACTTTGAGGATAACCCTCTGGTATACCGTGTTTGTACTAATATTAACAGGAGTGATGCTGACGGTCTCCTTTATTATTGCCGGGAAAATGTCAGGGAATCTCAGCCAGAAGGAACTGATAAGGGCAGTAAATGAAATAGTGGCGGAGCCGGATGAATTTGAGAGCTTTGATGACGGAGTATTCTTTATGAAATATGGAAATGACGGTTCAGAAATAGAAGGGAACCTTCCGGCAGGGTTTGACAGGAGTCTGGAACTTAAGGAAAATAATATAGGAACCTTTGAAAACTCTATTGGAAGATATTACTACTATGATATGACTCTTTCTGAAGGAAGCTGGATAAGGGGAGTGACTCCGGTCGGAAAGGTGGCACAGGGGGTAAATATACTTCTCATGACAATTTTGATTTTAAGCCCTTTCCTCCTGCTTATAATAATTTACGGAGGGTATAAGATTATAAAAAGTTCCTTAAGCCCTATAGAAAAAATATCTGGAACAGCTTCTGAAATACAGAGGAACAGGGACTTCTCCAAAAGGATAGCCATTGATGAGGGAAATGATGAAGTACATAAGATGGCAAATACATTTAATGAAATGCTGAATTCCCTTGAAAATTCATATCTGCATGAAAAGCAGTTCAGCTCAGATGTATCCCATGAACTGAGGACACCTGTGAGTGTTATACTGACTGAAAGCCAGTATTCGTTAAAATATGCAGAAAATATGGAAGAAGCTATGGACTCCTTCAAGGTTATAGAAAGACAGGCAAAAAGAATGTCAGGGCTTATAAACCAGATTATGGAGCTTTCCAAGATAGAGAGGCAGGATAAGATAGAACTGGAAAAAATGGATATTTCAATGACTGTAGGAAAGATTATAGAAGATTACAGGAATATCCTTGATGAAAAAAATATAGAAATTACTTCTGAAATTGAAGGAAACCTGAATATAAAAGGGGAAAAAGTGATGATAGAAAGGCTTCTGGATAACCTCTTAAATAACGCCGTGAAATTTACCCGGGATGCAGTAAAGGTAAGGCTGTATTCCAGAGGGGAAGACTGTATACTGGAAGTTGAGGACAACGGGAAGGGAATTCCCGCAAAGGAAAAGGAGAACATATGGAGCAGGTTCTATCAGATAAATGATTCACGTAACAAGGAAAAGAACAAGGGGTTCGGACTGGGACTTTCACTTGTTTCTAAAATCCTGGAACTTCATTCTGCTTCAGCTGAAATAGAGAGTGAAGAAGGAAAAGGGGCAAACTTTATTGTGAAATTCAGGAAAATATGCTAAAATGTTTCCATAAACCTATATTAGAGAAAGGAGTGCATAAATCAGGATTACATTCTGCAGACTAACCGTAACTGCAGACTGCTGATTATGCAGAAAAATATGAATATAATATTATTTGGAGCTCCAGGTGCCGGAAAAGGCACACAGGCAAAGGAACTTATAAAGAAGTATGACATACCTCAGATTTCAACTGGGGATATTTTGAGAAGTGCAATAGCTAATGCGACTCCTCTAGGGATGGAAGCAAAAAAACTTATGGATGAAGGTAAGCTTGTATCAGATGACATCGTTAACGGTCTGGTGGAAGCAAGACTTCAGGAATCTGACTGCGAAAAGGGATTTATCCTGGACGGTTTTCCTAGGACAGTTGCCCAGGCAGAAGCACTGGATAAGATTATGGGAAAAATAAATAAGAGCATAGAAAAGGTAATAGCCCTCGAAGTAAACGATGAAGAGATTGTAGAAAGAATTACTGGAAGAAGGGTATCCAAGAAGACAGGAAAAATATATCATCTGAAGTATAATCCACCTGTAGATGAGAAGGAAGAAGATCTGGAACAGAGGGCAGATGACAATGAAGAAACAGTAAAGAAGAGACTGGAAGTATATAATACACAGACAGCTCCTGTTTTAGACTATTATAAGAAGCAGGATAAGGTGTATGCTGTTGACGGCGGGAAAAAACCTGAAGAAATTACAGGAGACATAATTGAAATTTTAGAAAATAAATAGAAAGAAGCAGTAAAAATGATAGTATATAAGACATTAGATGAAATCAAGAAAATAAAGAAAGCAAATGAAATAATAGCAAGGCTGTTTGAGGACGTACTTCCTAAATATATAAAACCGGGAATAAGTACATACGAAATAGATCAGATAGCAGAAGACTATATAAGGACAGAAGGAGCTATACCAGGGACAAAGGGCTACGATATAGGAAGCCCTTATCCTCCATATCCGGCAGCAACATGTATTTCAGTAAATGAAACAGTTGTACATGGAATCCCTGATAAAAAGAGGATATTGAAGGAAGGGGATATAATAAGTGTAGATACGGTTACAGTTCTGGATGGTTTTTATGGGGATGCGGCAATAACATATCCTGTGGGAAAGATAGATGCTGAATCTGAAAAGCTGCTGGAAGTGACTGAAAAAGCAAGGGATCTTGGAATAACTTTTGCAAAGGAAGGAAACAGGATCGGTGATGTGAGCCATGCAATACAGGAATATGTTGAAAGTTTCGGTTTTTCCCTTGTGAGGGATTTTGCAGGACACGGAGTAGGAAAGCAGATGCATGAAGATCCCATGGTTCCTAACTTTGGAAAGGCAGGAACAGGGGCAAAAATTGAAAATGGAATGGTCATAGCGATAGAACCGATGGTAAATATAGGAAAATTTCCTGTAAGGATACTAGATGACATGTGGACAGTAGTCACTAAAGATAAGTCCCGTTCCGCCCATTTTGAACATAGCGTGGCAATAGTTGATGGGAAACCTCTCATATTAAGTGTAAAGGACTGACATAAATTCTGATTAACTGGATACCATGAGGAAGAGGTTAGAGAATAAATTATAAAATATCGGAGGTCTTATTTTGGGAGCTATAAGAGGCATACTGGTGCTTACAGTTGCTATTGAACATATATATATATTAATAATTGAAATGTTTTTTAATGAAAGTGAAGCTGCACAGAGGAGTTTTGGATTGGATCCGGAATTCCTGAAAGACGAGAGAGTGAAGAAGATGATGGCTAACCAGGGACTTTACAATGGTTTTTTAGCTATGGGGCTATTATGGAGTATGCTTGAAACAGGAATATTCCAGCTCCAGCTTCTTCTATTTTTTCTTTCATGTGTAATCTGTGCATCCATATATGGTGGAATTACGGCTTCAAAAAAGATATTTTTTATTCAGGGAGGACCTGCAATTGCAGCCCTGATAAGTCTATTCTTATAAAAATGGCAGGGAATCTGGATGGACATCTTGCTGTTTCAGTACTATAGGGATGCGGGACTTCATAGAAAAAATAATGAAAAGGAATGATGTTATGGAAAGGATTTTAGTTACAGGAGGGGCAGGATATATAGGATCCCATACTGTATTAGACTTGATTTCAAAAGGCTTTGATGTAGTTATTGCTGATGATTTCAGTAATTCAAGCAAGAAGGTAATAGGTATTCTGGAAAAGCTGGCAGGAAGAAGGATTTCCTGTTATGAAACGGATATAAGGAACAAGGAAGAACTGAGGAAAATATTCAAGGAAAATAAAATTGATGCAGTAATTAATTTTGCAGGCTATAAGGCAGTGGGAGAATCGGTAGAGAAGCCCCTTATGTATTATGATAATAATATGATAGGAATGATAGTGCTTCTGGAAGTAATGGAAGAGTTTTCTGTAAAGAAACTTGTATTCAGTTCATCAGCTACGGTTTATGGCGTACCTAAGAGTATGCCTCTAGTGGAAGATAATGAAATGGGGGCTACAAATCCATATGGAAGGACTAAGCTCATTATAGAGAACATACTTTCAGACCTGGCTGCATCAGACAGTTCATGGGAAATAATAGCATTAAGATACTTCAATCCCCTTGGGGCACATAGGAGTGGCGACATAGGTGAAGATCCTAACGGAATACCTAATAACCTGGCTCCTTACATAACACAGGTAGCTGTAGGGAAACTGAAAAGACTAAGTGTATTCGGAAATGACTATGATACTCCTGACGGGACATGTATAAGGGATTTTATTCATATAAATGATCTGGCTGCCGGGCATTCAGCTTCCATAAAATATCTTGTTTCAGGGAAATGTAAGGGATTTGAGGCAATAAACCTTGGAAGTGGTAAAGGATACAGCGTACTTGAAATAGTGGAGAATTTTGAAAAGGCAGTAGGAAAAAAAATACCTTATGTAATAACGGAACGTCGTGCAGGGGATATACCGGTTTCCTATGCAAAGATAGATAAGGCTAAGGAACTTCTGGGATGGGAGCCGACATATTCAATAGAGGATATGTGTGCTGATTCCTGGAACTGGCAGAAGAAGAATCCTGACGGATATGGGAAATAAGTACTGGTCAGGATACAGATTATATCAATGGGATAGTAAAATTCTTGCCAAATACCTGAAAAAACTGTATAATAAATTAAATAATTTTTAGCGGAAGGGATGTAAAAAGATGAAAAAGAAACCAGTAGTTTTAATAATTTTAGATGGTTGGGGAATGAATCACAATGCTGATCAGGTGGATGCTGTCAGACTGGCTGCACCTGTAAACTTTACAAAATTCAAGAAGGAATATCCGTATACTGAATTGAGGGCAGATGGAGAATATGTGGGGCTTCCGGAAGGGCAGTTCGGTAATTCGGAAGTAGGACACCTGAATATTGGGGCAGGAAGGGTAGTCTACCAGCTTCTTCCAAAAATAACTAAGGAAATAAGGGAAGGGCTTATTCTTGAAAACGGGCCTCTTTCAGATGTGATGAATAAGACGAAGGAAGCAGGAAAGGCACTTCATATAATGGGGCTTATGTCTGATGGAGGGGTACACTCCCATATAAACCATATTATAGGATTAGTGGACATGGCAAAGAAGAAAGGGCTTACAGAAGTATATGTACATGCACTGATGGATGGAAGGGATACGCCGCCTGAAGGTGGAGTGGACTATCTTGCACAGATGGAGAAAGCCTTAAGTGAAATAGGGATAGGAAAGCTTGCTACAGTTGTAGGAAGATACTACGCTATGGACAGGGACACGAACTGGGACAGGACAGAACTTGCGTATAATTCATTATTTTCAGGAGAAGGTGATGTAGCTGTAACTTCTGAGGAAGCTATAAAGAATTCTTATGCTAACGGAGTTACGGATGAGTTTGTAAAACCTACTAAAATAACTGAAGCAGGAGCCCCAATAGGTGTAATAAAAGAAGGTGACGGAGTAATCTTTGCAAACTTCAGACCTGACAGGGCAAGACAGCTGACAAGGTCAATTATTGAAGAAAAATTTGAAGGATTTGTAAGAAAGGCTCATCCAAAGGTAAACTTTGTATGTATGGCACAGTATGATTCTACATTTGATGTGCCTGTGGCATATCCGCCTCAGACTATTGTAAACGGTTTCGGGGAAGTTGTGTCAAAGGCTGGACTGGTACAGGTAAGGACTGCTGAAACTGAAAAATATGCCCATGTCACTTTCTTCTTTAACGGTGGGGTGGAAGAACCTTATCCAGGAGAAATAAGACTTCTGTCTGATTCACCAAAAGTTGCAACTTATGATTTGCAGCCTGAAATGAGTGCATATAAAGTGAAGGACAGATTACTTGAAGAACTTGATAAAGGTGGAGTAGATACAGTAGTTCTGAATTTTGCAAATCCTGACATGGTAGGACATACAGGAATTGTTGAAGCAGTAATAGCAGCCTGTCAGGCTGTAGATAACTGTACAGGACAGATTGTACATAAAGTACTGGAAATGGACGGAGCTGTACTTATAACAGCGGATCATGGAAATGCAGATCTTCTTGTAGACCCTGAAACTGGAGCACCTTATACAGCCCATACTGTAAATCCTGTACCTTTCATACTGATAACAAATGATATGAAGGATGTTAAGTTAAGGACAGACGGGAAACTGGCAGACATAACACCTACAATGCTTGATCTTCTTGGACTGGAAAAACCTGCTGAAATGGATGGAGAAACATTAATAATAAAATAGAAGGATAATAATCAGCTGAAATTTAAAGTCAGCTGATTTTATTATGGTTATATGACCATAATGGAATAACGGTATGGTCATATATTACGGAATCTTGATTTTTAAATATCTGTTGACTTTTTCTTAATAACTTTAGTATAATACCAGTAACAGGTAAAATTATTATCAGGTAGAAATATAAGAATATATTCTTAATCATGCTGATAATCAGGAGGTAATAATATGAAAGAAATGAAAAAATATGATGATGACTATATAGAGCTTGAAAGGATTCCGAAAGAAAAAAATAAAATATATAAAAGTAAGGGAGAGTTCTCATGGGGACTGGTTTTTTCAATTGCATTAGGGATAATCATAGGAATTGGAATACTATCCATCTGCTAAATATACTCATCCTGCTCTTATGTGTAATATTATTTCTGATTAATGACTTTATCATTAAAAGAAATACAGACATACTGTTTTTTAAAAATCATTTTAATGACCTGATGGCTCCAGTCATTATACTGAGCTATTTGAACATTTTAATTTATATCGGGTTCAGGAGGATGGTTCTGAAGCTGAAGCATATGTCGGTTTTTATATTTATCTGTTCCATAGTATGGGAATACGGGGTACTTCTGTATAAGAAAAATACCACACCTGATCTGGCTGACATATTCTATTATTTTCTTGGAATGTCAGTCTATTATTTTTTTATGAGGATAGCTGTTAGATACATTATTCTGCCTGCGTCTGTCAAAAATTTGAAAAATAAATAAAAATATGCTATAATATTTGACAAAAGTGGGGAAAATCTGAGAGAAATAGGAGTGTAAATTATAAATGTTTCAAAAATTAGATGATGTTGTCTTAAAGCATGAGGAACTTACAAATTTACTTATGGATCCTGAAGTTATATCAGATCCTAAGAAAATAATGGAGTATAACAAGGCATTAAGCAGCATTGATGAAGTTGTCAGAAAATATACATACTATAAAACAAGAAAAGGCGAAATGGAGAATCTGAAGGAAGACCTGAAGATAGAAAAAGATTCTGAAATGAAGGAGATGATGCTTGAGGAAATTCATTCTATTGAAGAAGAAATTCCACAGCTTGAAGAAGAACTGAAGATACTGCTGCTCCCAAAAGATCCTAATGACGATAAGAATGTCATTATGGAAATAAGGGCAGGAGCCGGCGGTGACGAAGCTGCACTTTTTGCTGCTGATGTATTCAGGATGTTTACAAGATATGCAGAAAGGAACAGATGGAAGACAGAAATAATTGATAAGAGTGAAATAGGAGTAGGAGGTTTAAAGGAAGTCACTTTTCTTATAAAGGGAAGCGGAGCTTATTCAAGGCTCAAATTTGAAAGTGGAGTTCATAGGGTGCAGAGGGTTCCTGATACGGAAGCTTCAGGGAGGATACATACATCAACAATAACAGTTGCAGTATTGCCTGAAATTGAAGATGTCAGTGAAGTTGAAATAAACCAGAGTGACCTGAAGATAGACACATACAGGTCAAGCGGTGCAGGAGGACAGCATGTAAACACTACGGATTCTGCAGTAAGAATAACTCACCTTCCGACAGGTATAGTTGTTACTTCTCAAGATGGAAGATCGCAGATAAAGAACAGGGAGGCGGCAATGAAGGTCCTTGCTTCTAAACTGTATGAAATAGAATATGAAAAACAGAGAAGAGAAGTTGAAAACGAAAGAAGGTCACAGGTGGGAAGTGGAGACAGGTCTGAAAAGATAAGGACTTACAATTTCCCACAGGGGAGAGTTACAGATCATAGGATAAAACTTACTCTCCACAGGCTGGACGGTATTCTTGATGGAGATCTTGATGAAATGATAGATGCCCTGATTGCATACGATCAGGCAGAACTACTCAAGGCTGTTGGTGATAATGAATAACTTGCTGGATATATTAAATAAGACAGTTAATTATCTGGAAAAAAAGAATATAAGAAATGCAAGAATTATGGGTGAAAGAATTTTTTCTGAGACCCTGAATATGGAAAGAATAATGCTTTATGCAAATTTTGAAAGAGTGATGACACCTGAAGAAATGGAAATAATAAGGAATAAGCTGAATAGCGTCATCCAGGATAATGGTGTTCAGGATTATGACGCCAGCCAGCCTTCCGGTGAAATTGAAAGCATAATGGATGGAAGCCGTAACAGTACATTGAAAACCTTGATAGACAAAAGTATAGTCTATCTGGAAAGGAACAATGTTCCGGAAGCAAAGCTAATAACAGAAATTATATTTTCCCATGTGCTGAATATAGACAGGATGTTACTTTTTACAAAATATAAAGCTGAAATAGAAAATGAAAAAATTGATAAAATAAGAAACTATATTCAAAAAATAGGAAAAGATAAAATACCCCTTCAATATTTACTGAATGAACAGGAATTTTATGGAAGGAACTTTTATGTGAGTAAAGGTGTCCTTATACCGAGACAGGATACAGAAGTATTAGTTGAGGAAGCAGTCAAGATACTGAAAAGGGAAAAAATCGAAAGCCCCAAAATCCTTGATATGGGAACTGGCAGTGGAATAATCGGTATAACAGTTGCACTGGAAATACCTGATTCTAAAGTCATGGGGACAGATATTTCAGAAAAGGCACTGGAAATTTCTGAAAAAAATAGGGAAATACTGAATGTGGAAAATATTAAGTTTTTTAAGTCGGATTTGTTTGAACAGATAGAATATAAGAAATTTAATATGATAATATCCAATCCACCATATATATCCGATAATGAGATAGGAGTTATGTCAGAGGATACTTTATTACATGAGCCAAGAGAAGCTCTTTTTGCAGACAATAACGGTCTGTTTTTCTACTATGAAATAAGTAGGAAGGGAATGGATTATTTACAGGATAACGGATATCTGCTTTTTGAAATCGGCTACAGACAGGGAAAAGCAGTAAAGGAAATAATGGAAAAAGCCGGATTTACAAATGTAAATATAGTAAAAGATATGCAAAATACAGATAGAGTAATAATAGGACAGAAACAAATGGAAAATAATAAAAAGAATTAGAATTCTTTTTAAATTAAGGAGATATAGGAGAAAAATAATGAATATAAAGAAAAAAATAAAAAAAATAGCTGGAAGTGTAAACCTGGTGGCGGCACTGGCTATAGGAATGCCGCATCTTACACATTCAGAAAGTAAGAACAGTGATATAGAAAAATTAATAAAGAAACAGTACAGCAATCAGAGCTACGAACTGATGAATATGAAGGAAAGTAACAAGGGAACAATTCCTGACAGGACTTCCCAGACTGAATTTACAGCAGACAGGAAGACGCAGAAAGTAATAGAAATAAATCTGGGAAGAAAATCTAGTACAGGAAAAACTACAACGACAGCTTCTGCTTCATCTAATAAGGTGGAGCTTAATATGACAAGGGAACAGCTGATGTCTGTTGCAGACAGAATCTTTGAAAATGAGACTGGGGGATCCAGGGATAAGCTTGTACATTGGAATGATGGAGAAAGCTTTCCGTCACTTGGGATAGGTCATTTTATCTGGTTTAAAGCAAGTGGTGGAGGAGTATTTGGAGAAAGTTTTCCCGATATGGTGTCATTTTATAAATCAAAAGGGATAAAGCTTCCTAAAATAATAGAAGAAAACAGACATTCCCCGTGGAGCAGCAAGTCGGAACTGATGGCAAAGAAGGCAAATGGTGACAGGGATATAGAAGAACTGATAGAATTCTTTGACAATACAAGGGATATACAGGTAATGTTCATATTTGAAAGATTACAGAATTCCCTTGATAAAATGCTGGCAGTAGCCAATGATAAGGAAAATCTGAAAAATCAGTTCTACAGAATGGTAAATACACCGAACGGACTTTATGCACTTATTGATTATGTAAACTTTAAGGGAGAAGGATTGAAAGGAGTATCAGCATATAACAACCAGGCCTGGGGGCTGAAACAGGTTCTTGAAAATATGAATGGTACAGAAGTAGGGTATGAAGCTCTGGTAGAGTTCAGTGATTCTGCAAAGTATGTATTGGAAAAGAGAGTAAGAAATGCCCCAAGGAATGAAAGCAAGTGGCTTAAAGGATGGTATAACAGAGTAAATACTTATAAGACATTTGAAATTGCTAAAGGCGGGGTAGTAAGTGCAGATATAAGTAATAGAGTAAAATAACTGTTAAAATATGAAAAAGAGGTATAATGAACATTTCAGAATTTGATTTTGAACTTCCCGAGGAACTGATAGCACAGCATGCTGTCACTCCCCGGGATCATTCAAAATTACTTGTATTAGATAAAAAAAATCGGAATATGGAACATAGGAAGTTCTATAATATAATAGACTATTTAAGGGAAGATGATGTTCTTATTATAAATAGGACGAAAGTCATACCGGCAAGATTATATGGGAAAAAGGAAAATGGGAGGATTATGGAATGTTTCCTTCTGAAAAGGTATGACCTTTATACGTGGGAAGTTCTTCTCAGACCGGCAAAAAAACTGAAAATAGGTGAAAGAATAATATTTTCTGAAGGTATGTTAGAGGCAGAGCTTCTAGAAATAAAAGATGACGGTAACAGGATATTAAAATTTAAATTTGAAGGAAGATTTGAAGAAATACTTGATAAACTTGGAGAAATGCCACTTCCACCTTATATAATGGAAAAACTGGATGATAAGGGCAGATATCAGACTGTCTATGCCAAGGAAGGGGAATCTGTGGCAGCACCTACAGCAGGACTTCACTTTACAGAAGAACTACTTGAAAAGATAAGGGCTAAGGGGATTACCGTTGCAGAAGTTTTTCTTGATGTGGGGCTGGGGACATTCAGACCTGTACAGACAGATAATATACTTGAACATAAAATGCATAGTGAAAAGTACAGGATACCTGAAGAAACGGCTGAAATAGTGAATGAAGCAAAGAAAAAAGGAAAGAGGGTCATTGCCGTAGGAACTACTTCAGTAAGGACGCTTGAATCATCAGTAAATGCTGGTGGATTTCTTAATTCAGGCTCAGGAGAAACAGATATATTTATTTATGGAGACTATAAATTTAAAGTGGTAGATGGAATAATAACAAACTTTCATCTTCCTAAATCCACTCTCATAATGTTAATATCTGCATTTGGTGGAAAAGAATATGTGTTTGATGCCTATAGGGAAGCAATAGGTGAGAAGTATAGGTTTTACAGTTTCGGAGATTCAATGTTTATATATTAGCTGTCCTATATTTTTTGTCCTATCCTGAAAAAGGAGTCAGATAACAGGAAAGTATTATTTATGAAAAGTATGCTATTATTAGAATGGATATATGAGAAAATTATTATATTAGAAAATAGAATTAAGAAATAGGGAAAAGGGTATTTTATGTCGAAAAGAATTTTTAAATTAGCGATAACGGCAGTTTTTTTTACACTCCCTTTTTTATTATCAGCTGCCAGTGATAAATTTCTGGCAGTGGGAAATGTAAAGATTGTAAGACCGGAACCGCTTATAATAAAGAGGGAAGACCTGAATATTACTATTGAAAAGGACAATACTGTAAAGGTGGAAAACCTGTACACTTTTTTTAATACAGGAGAATATAATATAAAGTCAACATTCATGTTCTGGATGGATCAGAGCCGCTATGAAGAGAGGCAGGATTTCAGCAACAGCAATAAGAATAATAAGGGAAAGTATATTAAGAATATAAGATTCTATTCAGACTATAAGAAATCCCAGAATCTTAGGGCAGTTATAAAGTTTAGTGAAAATATATATGAGGATCAGCAATATGGGACTATCCAGAGGGAATGGTTTGCCGTTTCAAAAACAATTCCTTCCAATGAAGCTGGAAAGCTTGCTGTCTATTATGATTTAATTAATACCGGTTTCAGACAGACCGGAAAGTTTACTTTCAGCTTTGATCTGGTAAATAATTTTAATGAGAAGAACAAGGCAGAAATCCTCTATATAAACATATATAATAAATCTGACAGGAAAATAGAAAATATAGTGTACAAGGGGTACGAATTTAAGAACCTTACAAGAAGGAACGGATTAAAGGAACATTATGAGCTGCTGGCTGGAAATGTAAGCCTGGATGACAGGCTAGTTATAAATTTTAAATAGGATAAGAAGGTAAAGAAATGAGAATTACTGCAGGAGAACTGAAAAACAGGAAAATAAAATCAAGGGAAGGAAGGGAAACAAGGCCGACCCTTGAAAGGATAAAGGAAGCTATATTCAGTATAATAGGGGATAAGGTGGAAAAGGCTATATTCCTTGATCTGTATTCAGGTACAGGAAACATAGCTATAGAAGCTCTAAGTAGAGGTGCCGCAAGAGCTGTCATGATAGAAGAGGATAAGGAAGCTTTGAGAATTATTATAGAAAATGTAAACAGTCTTCAGCTGGATGGAAGATGCAGGGCATATAAGAATGATGTATTCAGGGCATTGGAAATATTAGGAAGAAAAAATGAAAAATTTGATATTATATTTCTCGATCCTCCTTATAAGGAAAACATATCTCTGGAGACAGTAGAAAAAATATGTGAAAGCAGGGTACTGAAAGAAGACGGTATAATAATTTCTGAGCATAGTACATATGAAAAACTGCCTGACAGCATCGGAGAATTTGTAAAATACGATGAAAGGGACTATAATAAGAAAGTAGTTTCCTTTTATAAGTTTGGAGATAAACTGTAATAATAACAAACCCTTTTAATACAAAAGGTATAAATAACAGGAGGAATTAAAATGGCTGCAAAGAAACAGAGCTATGAGGAAAATATAGCAGAAATTGACAAGATACTTGAAAAATTTGAAAATGAGGAACTTTCACTTGATGATTCCATAGCGGAATATGAAAAAGCCATAAAGCTGATAAAGGAATCTGAAAAGTTACTGGAAATAGGGGAAGGAAAGGTAATGAAAGTCCTTGAAAAGAATGGAAAGCTGGAAACAGAGGAGCTGGAGTAAAGGGAGCTTTTTTACCCCTTTTATCCTATTTCAAAAAGGGAACTTAATATCGGCCTGTAAAGCTGGTTAAATCTGATTTAATTAAAGAGGTAAAGAGATGTTGAAGGAATATCTGGCAGAAAAAAAGAAGATTGTAGAGGGAAAGCTGCAAGAAGCATTAAGTAGATATGCATATCCTGAAAGGCTTTCTGAAGCGATGGAATATGCAGTTATGAATGGCGGAAAGAGGATAAGACCTATTATTATGTATATGATATGTGATCTGTTTGGAAAAGGGTATGAAAATATAGAAGATATTGCTACAGCACTGGAATTTATCCATTGTTATTCCCTTGTTCATGATGACCTTCCGGCAATGGATGATGACATGTACAGACGGGGGAAACTGACGACTCATATAAAGTATGACGAAGCTACAGCTATTCTGGTAGGAGATTCCCTCCTGACAGAAGCCTTTAACATATTATCACATTCTGAAAGTATATCAGACAGGAATAAGATTAATATAATAGGAAAACTTTCAGAATATGCAGGATTTTATGGCATGACTGGAGGACAGTATGTGGATATGGAATCAGAAAATAAGCAGGTGGGAAAAGATGTCCTGGAATATATCCATAGCCACAAGACCGGGAAACTGCTGACAGCCTCTTTTGAACTTCCGTTAATTGCCCTTGACATTCCTTCTGAAAAAAGGGAAAAGCTTGTGGAATATTCAAGACTTCTCGGAATAGCATTCCAGATTAAGGATGATATCCTTGATGTTGAAGGGACATTTGAAGAAACGGGTAAGGAAGCAACGGACATTAAAAATGAGAAGACAACATTTCCAAGTCTTTTTGGGCTTGAGAGAAGTAAGGAAATGTTAAATGACTATATAATCAGGGCAAAAAATATAATATTGGAAAATTTTGACGGGAATGGACTCTTTATTGAACTGTCAGAATTTTTCGGAAATCGTGGAGCTTAATATGTTTATAGAAAAAGAAGGTTATTATTTTATAGAAGAATTTGAAAAATATGGGATAAATGCCGTATATACTAAAAAAGTGATGGGAAATATGTCTGACTACTGTCCACTGGAAGGTCAGGCAGAAGGGACTCAGAAAAGGAACAGGAAAGTCCTGTTAGATAATCTTGCTCTTGAAAGGCAGGAAGTTATGGCTTTCCAGACACATTCTGCCAATGTTCAGGATATAGATGATTCTACAGAAAAGTATTATTATGAAAAGGAATGTAATGTGGACGGTTTTATAACAAAAAGGGAAGATATTGCAATTTTTACATTTTATGCAGACTGTCTTCCGATTTTTGTGTATGACAAGAAAAATAAAGTTATAGGGGTATGGCATTCAGGATGGCCGGGAACTTATGGCGAGATAATGAAAAATGGACTGAAGGTAATGGAAGAAAAATACAATACCCTTCCTGAAGATGTACTTATGGGTCTCGGTATTGGAATAGGCGTGGGAAATTATGAAGTAGGTATGGATTTCTATGAAAAGTTTGCAGAAAAATTTGGTGCAGAAAGTGAAATAATAAAAAAATCATTTAAGCTTAATGACAAGACAGGGAAATATCACTTTGATAATACCAGGTTCAATGAGATAATGGCTCTTTCGCTTGGAATAAGGAAAGAGAATCTTATAATATCATCAGAAAGTACCTGGAATGAAAAATTCCATTCCCATAGGAGGGAAGGAAATAAGGCAGGCAGGGCTACGGCAATGATATGCTTTAAATAATAAGAATATTTATTCAGTTCTGATGAAGATGTAAGTAAACTTGATGTAATAAAAAATTTAATCGACAGGGAAACTGATTTTTTTAGTAAATCAAATGAAGATGAGATAGAACTGATAAATTTTCTGGAAGAGGAAAATGTGAGTGAATCCTACTGACTATATAATATACTAAAATTTAATAAAATTAAATAAGACTGTCTCTAAAGTAATAATCTGTATACAAAGTAATATTTATAAGAATTTTCGTTATTTACTTGTATATAATTTACTTTAGAGGCAGTCTTTTTATTTAATCTTATCTTATCCGCCTAAATATGCCTTCTTGATTTCAGGATTGGATATAAGTTCCTTTCCTGTACCTTCAAGTATAATCTGTCCTGTTTCAAGGACGTATCCTCTGTCGGCTATAGAAAGTGCCATATTGGCATTCTGCTCAACGAGAAGGATAGTAACACCGTTTTCCTTGTTAATCCTCTCAATAATATTAAATATTTCCTGTACTAGAAGCGGAGCAAGACCCATTGAAGGTTCGTCCAGAAGAAGAAGGGAAGGGTTAGACATAAGAGCCCTTGCCATTGCAAGCATCTGCTGTTCTCCACCGCTCATTGTTCCTGCCAGCTGTTTCTTTCTTTCTGCAAGACGTGGAAAAAGCTGGAACATATTTTCCATATCTGATTTTATCCCGTCTTTATCATTTCTGACATATGCCCCCATTTCAAGATTTTCCAGGACTGTAAGTTCTGTAAATATCCTCCGTCCTTCCGGAACATGAGCCATACCAAGGTTTACAAGCTTGTGAGCTTCTATATTGGTAACATTCAGTCCATTTAAGGAAATTTCACCTGCCTTGATGGGAATAAGTCCTGAAATGGCATGCAGTGTAGATGTTTTTCCTGCACCGTTTGCACCTATGAGGGAAACGATTTCCCCTCTTTTTATATCGAATGATATATTTTTTATGGCGTGGATTCCTCCATAATATACATTTAAATCATTAACTTCTAAAATATCCACAAAAATCCTCCTCTGATATTTTATTTTAAATTATGTTTTCCAGGCTCTATTCCCCCAGATATGCTGCAATAACTTCCTTATTATTCTGGATTTCTTCAGGTAGTCCTTCAGCAATTATTTTTCCGAAATTTAATACGTATAGCCTTTCACAGATTCCCATGACAAGATCCATGTCATGTTCTATAAGGAGAATGGTTATACTGAACTTTTCCCTGATAAAGCTTATAGTCCTCATCAGTTCCCTCGTTTCAAAAGGATTCATTCCTGCTGCAGGTTCATCCAGGAGGAGAAGCTTTGGAGATGTTGCCAGAGCCCTGGCAATTTCCAGTTTTCTCTGCTGCCCGTACGAAAGATTTCCTGCTGTTATGTTTGCCATTTCAGACATATCAAATATATCAAGCAGGTCAAGTGCTATATCAGTAACCTTTTTCTCTTCCTTCCAGAATTTAGGAAGCCTGAATATAGCTGATAATGTAGAATATGACATGCTGTTATTTAGAGCCAGCTTTACATTTTCCAGAACAGACAGGTTCTTAAACAGCCTTATATTCTGAAATGTCCTTGCCACTCCAAGGGCAACAATCTGAGGAGTGGATTTCTTATTTATTGTGATATCGTTTATGGATATGCTTCCTTCAGTAGGCTTATATACACCTGTCAGAAGATTGAAAATCGTAGTCTTTCCTGCACCGTTTGGTCCAATCAGTCCGACCAGTTCTCCATCTCTTATTTCTATATTTACATCATCGACAGCCCTAAGACCTCCAAAGGATATTCCCAAATTTGCCGTTTTTAATAATGACATTTTATACTCCTTAATTACTACTGATTTTTAAATTTTATTGTGCTTTTCCATTCCTATTTAATGTCCTGTTCTTAATAGTCCTGACTTTCCTTACGAATCTAGGTATAGTCAGCTCCTTCTTACCGAATACCCCTTCAGGTCTGAATATCATCAATACAATAAGGATGACAGCATAGACAAGGTATCTGAACTGGGAAACTTCCCTCAGCTTTTCATTTAGCAGAGTAAGAAGAAGAGCAGAAAGCAGAGCCCCTGTAATACTTCCAAGACCTCCGAAGACTACCATGACAAGTATTTCGATGGAAAACAGGAATCCGAACTTATCAGGAGTCAGAATTCCCAGACTGTGGGCAAACAATGAACCTCCTAAGCCTGCAAAAAATGCCGAAAAGGCGAAGCCGTATAATTTTACTTTATTAATATTAATTCCGATATTTTCAGCGGCAATTTCATTTTCCCTTATTGAAAGGACTTCACGCCCTTTCCTTGAAGTCATTGCCATTGCAATGATAATTACTGAAACAACGACTATGAAATAGTAGTCTGTAAATTTTGCCAGTGTAGGGATATTCTTAAGTCCTGTAGCTCCACCTAAAAATTCAAGGTTCTGGATAACATACTTGACTATTTCTCCAAAAGCCAGTGTAATAATGGCAAGGTAGTCCCCTCTTAGCCTTAAGGTGCTTCCTCCCACAAGGAATCCAAATATTGCAGCTATAGTCCCTCCGAAAACGGAAACAAGCACAAGATGGAGGAAGGGAGGGAGATTATAGGAAACAATAATTTTGGAAATATATGCGGCAGAATATGCCCCTATTGCAATAAAACCTGCATGTCCTAGACTCAGCTGCCCCATTAGTCCTACTACGACATTAAGGCTGACAGCAAAAATAATATAGATTAATACATTTATGTAAACTCCCCCCAGATAACTGAAAGGATCGTTACTGTCAAAAGTAAGCATTAATATAATAAAAAGTGATACTATAAACAAAAAAGTAAATGAATAGTTCTTTATATTCAGTTTATTGAAGTAATTTAAATTTCCCCATTTACTTTCAGAATTCTGTGTGTTGTTTTGCATTTTTCCTCCTATTAAACTTTCTCTTTAAGGTTTTTACCAAATAATCCATTCGGTTTAAATATGAGTATAAGTATTAATACTCCAAAAACAATAGGATTAGCCCATGTGGTATTAATAAAACCTTTTGTATAGGATTCAACTATTCCAAGTACGTATCCTCCAACCATTGCATCGGGAATGCTTCCTATTCCTCCAAATACTGCCGCTATAAAGGCTTTAAGTCCAGGGAGCATACCCATATAGGGTTCAATCTGGGGATACATTATGGCATAAAGGATACCTCCTAATGCACCAAGACCTGAACCTATGGCAAAGGTTATAGC
>JBHACQ010000138.1:0-35344 GCA_041854625.1 Leptotrichia sp.
AGGATAAACATTTAGAATTTATGAATATTACTACATCTAAATCAAGATTTAGAATTACTTATTGATTTTAAAGAACAAATGCGAGAACTGGAAAAAACTTATTCAGCTTAAAATATCGTAAGGTTATCGAACTTTTTTCACCCCCACACTTGACATAGAGCCTAAATATATCTTTCAATTTCATTCAATTAGTTCTAATTTCAACTATATTTGGCTTTGTTTTTCCCGTTACACTCTCCTTTCTTTTATAATTATTTTGGATATTTATAAAACTCCCTAAACCCTATTAATAAAATATTTTCTAGCTTTCTTGTTTTCTCCACTTTATTTAATCTATGACAATAAATATCAGACTTCCTTATCTTCTGTTTATTCTACTTTTGCAATATATTTTAACACACTATTAGCAAATATGTAAGAGAAATATTTCACTCCCCCCAGACTCACATCCTCCTTTACAGAACTGTCCTATTTATGATATGCTTAGAATATAATAATATCAATTTCCTATATTTAATAAAGGGGTGCTGTCATGAAAAAAAAGGGTCTTCCCCTCACAAGAAGCCAGAATATGGCAAGGATAAAGTCTAAAAATACAAAACCTGAAATATATATACGTAAACTCCTTTATAAGGCTGGATACCGTTACAGGGTAAACCACAAGGAACTTCCAGGAACCCCTGACATATACATTTCAAAATACCGGACAGCTATTTTTGTAAACGGATGTTTCTGGCATCACCATAAAGGATGTAAAATAGCAACCACCCCTAAAACAAATTCTGAATTCTGGAAACAGAAGTTTAAAAGGAACTCAGAAAGGGATGTGAGAATATATGAAGAACTTTTTAACATGGGAGTAAGCGTAATTATAATATGGGAATGCGAAATCAGAGAAATACAGAAAAACGAAGAATACAGGAATATGTATCTTAAAACTTTATACAACAGGATTGAAAATATATTCAGCTATTGTGAAGAATCAATTCCTGAACATATGGAAATAGCTGAAAGTACAGAAGATTTTGAATACTGATTCCTATTTTTAACAAAGAAGAAACAGCACTGTTAAATAAAAACAAGAAAGGAGTCTACCATGAACAGCCCTATAGAAGAAAAACTCAGAATATTAAGTGATGCTGCAAAATATGACGTATCCTGCTCATCCAGTGGAAGCAACAGGAAAAATACAGCTAACGGGCTGGGAAATGCTGCTTTCAGCGGTATATGCCATTCGTGGTCAGCTGACGGGAGATGCATCTCCCTCTTAAAGATACTCATGACAAACTACTGTATATATGACTGTGAATATTGTATCAATCGTAAAAGTAATGATATCGAAAGGGCTACCCTTACCCCTGATGAAATTGTCAGGATTACTATAAACTTCTATAGAAGAAATTATATTGAAGGATTATTTCTGAGTTCAGGAATAATACGGAATCCCGATTATACGATGGAGCGTATGATTGAAATTGCCAAAAAGCTCAGAATACAGGAACAGTTCAACGGCTATATCCATATGAAGGTTATCCCGGGTGCTGACAGCTCCCTTATAAGGGAACTGGGGATGTATGTAGACCGTGTCTCGGTAAATATAGAGCTGGCAGATACGAAAGCCCTGGAACTTCTTGCTCCGGATAAGAAACCTGTGGATATTTCCACATCAATGGGTCTCATTAAAAGGAACCAGATACAGAATCTGGAAGACAGAAAACTTTTTAAAAGTACCCCTTCCTATCTTCCTGCAGGACAGACTACCCAGATGATTATAGGTGCCAGCGGAGAAAGCGACTACACCATTATAAATAAGAGTGAAAGCCTGTATAAAAATTTCCAGCTGAAACGTGTATACTACTCTGCCTACGTTCCTGTAAACAGGACCGGTATACTGGCAGATATAGGAGCTACCTCCATGCTTAGGGAACATCGCCTCTATCAGGCAGACTGGCTTCTAAGGTTTTATAACTTCAAAGCTGAAGAAATCTTAAATAAAGAAAACCCCTTCTTTGATCCCCTGCTTGATCCAAAGTCAAACTGGGCAGTCCGTAACTGGCATCTTTTTCCTATGGAAATTAACAGAGCCTCCTACGAGGATCTTCTAAGGATTCCTGGAATCGGGGTTACTTCTGCATTGAAAATAGTAAAGGCAAGGAAATATAATATATTAAGATACGAACATCTTAAAAAGTTAGGAATTGTGCTAAAACGTGCAAAATATTTCATTACTGTAAACGGTGAATACTACGGCTTCAAAAAAGAAAATCCCGATTATGTACGGAATCTCCTTATTGAAGGTGAAAGGTCCGCAATATATCAGATGAAGCTTTTTGACTTACAGAAAAATTCCTACTGAAATAATGAAATATTTTAAAAAATTTTGCTACTATACAGACAAAAGGGGGACTAAAATGTATACTTATCATTATGACGGAAGCTTTGACGGGCTTCTCACGGTAATTTTCAAAGCTTATAAAAACCGGCAGAATCTGAAGAGAGTTTCCGTAGCAACACAACAATTTACTTTAGGCTTTATTGAAACAGATACTATTTATATTTCAACAGAATATGAAAAAGCTAGAAAAGTGGAAAAATCCATCTGTGAAAATATATCTACGCAATTTTTCCATGACATGAAAATATGTTTTCTTTCATGTAATAAGGATAAGGACACTGCCATTGTCCACACCGTCTACAAGGCTATGACCCTCGGGGAAGGAGTGCTTGATTCCACAGATGAATATGCTCTCCTTATGAAAAGGGCGATAAAACAGGTTCTCTCTGAAAGGCACAGATATCTTGGACTTGTCAGGTTCCGTGAAATGACAGACGGTACCCTTTTTTCCACTATAGAACCTAAGAATAATGTACTTCCTGTACTACTTTCCTATTTTAAGGAAAGACTGAAAACGGAAAAATTTGCTATATTTGACAAGAAAAGAGGAATGCTGGCCTACTATAATTTAAAAAATTTTGAGCTATTCTTCATGGACGATGTTAAAGCTGAATGGAGTAATGAAGAAAAAGAGTACAATATCCTATGGAATACATTTCATAGGAGCATTTCCATCAGGGAACGTAAAAACAAAAAGCTCCAGCAAGGCAACCTGCCTAAATATTACTGGAGACATCTTGTTGAAAATATGGAAGAAGACAGACAGGGACATAGTTAAAATCCATGAATACAGTTACAATATATCCCCATACTGTGCCCCTTCTAATACATTATGTTATCATCGCTCAGGACAAATTCCAGATATTCATCATCTGCTGTCATTAAAGTCAGCCTATCCTGCTTAAGACTTACCTGTTTAACATTTTCAAGGATACCTGCATATTCCTGTTCAATATCCATCAGGTTTTCATCACCTGCCATCCTCGTCATCCCGAGCTTTGATACAGAAATTCTATTTCCTGTTATCCTGTAGTTTCCAAAATATCTGTTAACTCCTGAAAATCCATTTATTTCTTTCTTTTCTATGCTCAATGTAATATCCGCATAGGAAACATCATCTCCAGAAATGCTCACCAGGTTCCACGATGTTCCGACAAGCTGCTTCTTAAGATTGACTTTAACAGCAGCTGAATAGCTGATACTCCCTACTATAAGCATTAACACTGAAACTAATATAATTTTTATTTTCATTATTCATCCTCCTGAAACTTGTTCTTTCCCTAAAAATACCACTACAATATTTGAAAAACCTTTAAAGAGATAAATAATAAAATTAGATGTCTTCGAAATATGTATAATATACTTTAAAAAACTGGAAATTTATTCTTCTATTTAGTATAATGAAAATAATAAGGCAATATCGTTACAGTATATTAAAATACCGTCTGAAAAGATTGGATATAAACACTGTTGGACATAGCATTTAAATAATGCCGGAAGTGTCTAAATAAGAATTCTTTATATTAAAGGGAAAGGAAATAGGAACATGATTCAAGTTTTATTTGTATGTCTAGGAAATATATGCCGTTCACCGATGGCAGAAGCAGTTTTCAGGAAAATGGTTACAGATGAAGGGCTTATACATCAGATTCATATTGATTCAGCTGCAACAAGTTCATGGGAACAGGGAAATCCAGTTCACAGGGGAACAAGAAGAAGACTGGAACTGGAAGGGATCAGTACGTCAGGTATGTATTCCCGTATGCTGAACAATGATGATCTAAGTTTTAACTATATTATAGGAATGGATAAAAGCAATATCCATAACATTGAAAAATTTGTCCAGAACAGGTCCGTGGCAAAGATACAGAAACTTCTGGAATTTGCAGGTGAAGACCGTGATATTGAAGATCCTTACTATACAGGGGACTTTGATGTTACCTACAATGATGTGCTGAAAGGATGCAAAGCGTTACTTTCTTTCATTAAAAGGCATGATTTTAATATGGAATAAGGATTTAATAAATTTATAATAAAGTATAAGAGGAGGAGAGAAATGAACATAGATGAAAGCGATAAGATTTCGGAGCTTCAAAAAATAATAGATAACAGCAGTAATATTGTCTTTTTTGGTGGAGCAGGAGTATCAACGGAATCAGGTATTCCTGACTTTAGAAGTTCAGACGGATTATACAGTATCCCACTGAACAGATATTTCTCTCCTGAAGAGCTTGTCTCCCATACTATGTATCAGAAACATCCAGAGGAGTTCTATGATTTCTACAGGAAATATCTAATCTATCCTGAAGCCCTTCCTAACGCTGCCCATCATTATCTGGCTAAGCTGGAGAATCAGGAAAAACTGACAGCTATAGTCACACAGAATATAGATGACCTGCATGAAAAGGCTGGAAGCAGAAATGTATTAAAGCTTCATGGTTCAGTAGACAGGAACACATGTACAGGTTGCGGAAATAAATATAATCTGGATTCCTTTTTAAAGTTATGTGACGAAGGCAGTTCATCTATTCCGTACTGCCCTTCATGTAACAGCATTGTGAAACCTGATGTTACCTTGTATGAGGAACCTCTTGATAACGAAACCTTCAATAGAGCATTTACTGCTATTTCCCAGGCAGAAACTCTTATTATTGGTGGAACTTCCCTAGTTGTGTACCCTGCTGCATCATTAGTCAGATACTTTAAGGGTTCTCATCTAATCCTTATAAACAAGTCTGAAACTTCACAGGATTCAGCTGCTGATTTAGTGATTCATAATAATATTGGAGATATTTTTAAAAAATTAAAATAGTTTTATTTTATAAACTTTCTTTTTTAATTTTTTAGTCATCGTAATTTTTTTATTTATGCTATTTATACAAAAAAAACGGAGTAAATTTTCCCTTTTTCTGTTTTTTTAATGTTACAATATATTAGATTTCTCATTTTTCACAACAGACTGAATTCTCACTTAATCTTATAATTTCTTATTCAGATGAAATCTACTTAAAAATTATTCAAAATATAGAAGGAGATGAAAATTTATGTATAGAAGAAAAACAATGTCTTTACTTGTCACTATTTTAGTTTTATTTACACAACTTTTCTCCTATATTTCTGCATGTACTGCAATCATAGTAGGAAAAAGGCTTACAACTGACGGAAGTTTTATATTTGGTAGAAATGAAGATTTTGTTACAGCACCTGACTGGAATAAAAATTTTAAAGTCCATGAAAAAGGGAAATACAAGAAAGGAGAGACTTTTAAGGATGGAGCTAACGGATTCACATACATATTTTCTAAAGACAGCTTTAAATACATATCCATTCCTGATGTTACTCCTGAAGAGGGAATATTTGACGAAGCAGGTTTTAACGAATATGGTGTCATGATGGATGCCACTGTTTCAGCCAGTGCAAATGACGAAATTCAAAAAGTTGATCCCTATGTTAAAGACGGACTTGCAGAATCAGCAATTACTACTATTATCCTGCCTTATGTAAAAACAGCAAGGGAAGGAGTAAACCTGCTGGCAGATATTATAAAAAATAAGGGGGCTTCTGAAGGTAATTCCCTTGTCATTGCTGATAAAAATGAAGTATGGTTTATCGAAATCTATTCAGGGCACGAATTTGCAGCTATAAAATATCCTGACGATAAGTTTTCAGTAATACCAAATACATATTTTTTAGGAACTGTTGATTTAAATGATAAAGAAAATGTTATAGCTTCTCCTAATATAGTAAAAGTAGCTAAAAAAGCAGGAACTTATGTAGAAGAAAATGGAAAAATTCACCTGGCTAAATCATATGCCCCTAAATTTGAAGACAATGATAGGTCTCGTTCTTACTCAGGAATACTCTCATTGAACCCTAATGCTAAAATAAAGTATTCAGATGAAAGATATGATTTTCTACAGTCATCAGATAAGAAAATTTCTTTACAGGATGTCATGAAAACATTCAGAAACCGTCTTGAAAATACAAATTTCAAGCCGGCTCCTAGGGATCAGGTCAAGAAAAATATAAAGGAAAATAAGATTGATCCTGTATATAAATATAGCATAGGTAACGAAAATACCGTTGAATCCCATATATTCCAGATTAAAGATAATCTGCCTCAGAATGTAGGAGGAGTCGTATGGCTAGCTATGGGGGGAACAAAATTTGTTCCTTATGTTCCATATTATGGGAATATTACATCAACTTACAAAGCTTATCACAACACAAATACAAAATATGACAGTGAGTCTTTATACTGGGTAGCTAATGAAGTAAATAATATGATGTTTAATTCTTCTAAAAAGTTACAGGATGATTTTTTAGAAAAAATTAGCAGATACGAATCTGATAAAATTTCTGAACAGTCTAAACTTGATGAAAAAATATCTAAAATGTCTGTCCTCGAAGCTCAAAAGTTTGCTACTGAGCTTTCCTTGAAAAATGGAAAAGAAATTTTTGAAATAGAAAAAAATCAAGAAAACTTATTAAAATCTTTCAAATAAATTTATATAGTTTTATAGTTTAAGTGAAAATACTTCTACAGATATCATATTAATACTATTGTGAAAAATGTAGAACAGCCTAAATTCCAAATTTTTTTAAACTGAATAAAAAATAGAGCATAGCCATATATTTCCAGACTGGCAATCTTCATTGTCCAGTTTCGGTGTATATCCTGATTAAATCTTATCCTGCTCTATTTTTTTATTATTTATATTCTTTTATAGTATTAGCAGCCCTGGCTTAAATATTAATATTAATCCCAGTATTACCATTAAAATTCCTCCGAAAAGGTTCACCCATTTAGAATATTTTGTTGTCAGGTGTAGTTTATTGACACTTAACAGTGCAAGTCCAAATACAATAAAATCATCTATCATATAACCTAATATATAAATAGCTGTATAAAGCTGTCTCTGTATAAATGATATATTATTTATCTGAAGTATTTTAGTAAATGTCTGAGGTATTCCTACAGAACATGCAAATTCTATCACATTTACAGAAAGAGCCATCCCTATAATCCCCAGTGCAGTAAGTAATGTAAAAGGCTTATCTGCTATGTCCTTTATTTTCCTTGAAATTTTTGCCCTCTTTTCAAAATCTGTAACTTCACATTCTAACGTATCACCCTTTTTCAAGTAATTTCTTATAAAAAATATCCCTCCTACGACTCCTACAACTCCCACAATAGGTGTAACCCATTTATCAAGCCCTACAAAATCCCATGTATAAAGCCATACAGTAAGTATCAGATAATACATTATAGCCTCTGAAAATATAAAAAGTCCTGCCACTCTGAACATTTTTACTTTATTTCCTACTGCTATAAGAGCTGTAAGAAATAATATCAGAACCCACATTGCACAAGGATTGAAACCATCTATAGTTCCTAAAACTAAAGCCATTAATGGTAATGAATAGTTTGTAAGATCTATAGTCTTATTTATAAACGGTATATTTACAAGTACCTGCTTATCCTTCTCTCCATCTGTTCCAGGAATTTCACATACACCATTGACTTCACAGACTGCTCCGTCCTTAGATACGTTCCTAAAGTTACCTTCCTTTATAAATTCTTCTAAAGTAAGAATTTTTTCTTTTTTCTTCCCGTCTTCGATTTCTCTTATTATTTCTTTTCCTGTTGTATTATCAGTATTGTATCCCTGTATTACACGTTCATTTACATAAATTATAGGAGTTCCCTTAACTAATTTCAATTTATTAGTGACTTCATCAAAAAATTGCTTATCACTGTCCTTCTTATCAATTTCAAACTCAATTACTTCAAAGTCATTTCTTTTTGTGGAAAGTTCCCCCAGGAATTTTTTAAGGTTAGAACAGTTTTTACAGTCTTCTCTTCCAAAATATTCTATCTTCACTTTACTTACTGAAAAAGACGGGGTTCCAACCAGTATTCCTGCCATCAGTAAAAAGACTGTCAGTAGATGATGCCACATAATTTTCTGTATTTTTTTTCCAGAATATATATCTTTCATCTTGATAAAATCAAATTCCATTTTTCCCCCTATTCTTTGTATATTATGACAGTTGAAACTGCATATTCCTTACTATGGGATATGCTTATCTGCATCTTCATATCTTCTGCTTTCTTTTTGAGTATATTATAGAAATTTATTACCGGCTTTCCAAGCTCATTGTTTAAAATTTCAATATCATTGAAGGAAAATCCCCTTACTCCTGTTCCCAGAGCCTTTGCCACAGCTTCTTTAGCAGCAAATCTTCCTGCATAGCTGGCATAAGGATTCTTCTTTCTTTCTATATATTCTATTTCCTTCTCTGTATAGACTTTCTTTTTAAAGGAAGGCGTCCTATGTATAGCTTCCTTAATCCTCTCTATTTCAATTATATCAGTCCCTATTCCGTATATTTCCATAAAAACTCTACCCTCTTTTCATTATTTTATGCCATATATCTTCCGGGCATTTACAGTAGTTGCCTCTATTACTTCTTCAACTGTTATTCCCTTTATTCTGGATATTTCCTCTACAACATATTCTGTATAGACAGGTTCATTCCTTTTTCCTCTAAAAGGGACTGGTGTAAGATACGGACAGTCCGTTTCTACTACTATTTTTTCTAAAGGAAGTTCCTTCACCAGTTCTTTGGTCTTCCTGTTATTTTTAAAGGTTACAGTTCCGCCTATCCCTATATAATATCTGTCCAGAAACGGCTTTGCTGATTCATAGGAACCTGGATAACAATGAAGTATTCCACCTACATCAGGAAATTCAGCTAAAATATCAAGCGTATCCTGAAGAGCTTCCCTTGTATGAATTACTACTGGCTTACTAATCCTTTCAGCTAGCTTCATCTGTTTTCTGAATCCTTCTGCCTGCACATCTTTAGGATCTTCCATCCAGTGATAGTCAAGTCCAATTTCTCCAATTGCTACAACCTTTTCCTCTGTTAAAGCCAGCTTTTCCAGCTCCTTCTCCACATCAATATTATATTTACTTATATCCACAGGATGAACTCCTACAACAGCATATACAAAGGAATACTTCTTAGCCAGCGATACACTTTTCAGGGAACTTTCCAGATCAAAACCTATGCTCACTATTCCTTCCATTTTTTCTTCTATCTCCTGCATAACCCTATCAAAGTCATCCTTGAACTGTTTATCATAAATATGTGTATGTGTATCTATTATTTTAGTCATTTTCTGTACCTTCTTCTTTAATAAAATTCCATTTTTCATCAATTTTATGTTTTGACTTGTATATTCTAGTTATTCAAATTATTCTCTGAATTTTCAAATATAGAATTTAGCATCTATCTTGATATTCTGAAAAAATTATCACATTCCCTTTAAATATCTGACAGAAATATTTATTCAGGATAATTCAAATTTTCTTCTCTTAAATTACTCAGCGTTTCTTCCAAATACTTCTTAGCTTCATATTTTGCCATTGGTAAATTCTGATCTAAATAATTCCCGCATTCAATGGCAGTCGCTCCTGGTATTGCCCCTTCAAAGGTAGCCATAAACTGGTATGTTTCCTTTATCAGGTCTACTATATCCTCTGATTTCAATTTTCCTTTCAAGATTACATAAAATCCTGTCCGGCATCCCATAGGTCCAAAATATACTATTTCACTCTTCCATACAGGATGATTCCGTAGAAATGTTGCACCTAAATGCTCCATAGTATGCAATTCTGCTATATTTATTACAGGTTCTCTATTAGGCAGCTTCATTCTTATATCAAAGCTTGTCAGATAGCTGCCATTCACTTCATCTATTCTTGACACATAAATTCCCCTGTTTAGTCTTATATGATCCACTTGAAAACTTGCTATCCTTTCCATAAATATATCCTCCATATTTTTTCAGATTTATAACTAGTAGACATAACCTTATTTTCTTGCCTTCAGCGAGGCCTCTATAAGTAAATCCAACGTTTCAGAGTAACTGTACCCTTTAGATGCTGTACTTTTAGGTAAAAGGCTTGCAGCAGTCATTCCAGGCAGTGTATTTACTTCCATGAAATAAGGCGTATTTCCGTTAACAATCATAAAATCTATTCTGGAAAATCCTTCACATTTCATTGCATAATAGCTGTCAGATGCAAACTTATCTATTTCCTCCTGAATTTCCTTATCAAATTCATACACAAATTCTCTTGCGCCTCCGTCAGCATATTTTGATTCGTAGTCAAAATAATCTCCAGCTACAGCCTCTATCTTTAGAGTAGGAAATACTTTTCCATCTATTACAGGAACACTTATTTCTACTCCCTTCAAAGTTTCTTCAATCAGTGCTTCCCTGTCCATACTAAATACAAGGTCAAGACCTTTATCAAGCTCCTCCTGACTGGTTACAAAACTCACACCTATACTGGAGCCGCCACTATTAGGCTTTACTACTACCCTGTCTCCCAGTTTTTCCCTGATTTCATTAAAATCTGCTTTCTCTCCTCTTCTTATGCTTACACCTTTCGCCACTCTTACCCCGTAACTGGACACTATCCTCTTAGTCATTTCCTTATCCATGCATACCGCACTGGACATTACTCCTGAACCGCTATACTTTATTCCAAGTCCTTCAAGAATAGACTGTATCCTCCCATCTTCACCGAATATCCCATGTAGGGCAATATATACAAAATCAAGGCTGAGATTCTTTAATTTTTCAAAGACTTCCCTTTCACTGTCTATGACAATATCATAAACTTCATATTTATCTTTATTAAGATTATTTACTATTTCTTTCCCTGTTTTTAAAGAAACTTCTCTTTCAGTAGAAATTCCACCTCTTATTACTCCTATTTTTAATTTTGACATATTCATATAAAACTTTATAAAGTTTTATTCTCCTTTCTTTAAATATATTTAAAAATTATATTTCTAATTTATAGATTAACAAAATCTTTTTCTACAAATTTGTATGTTTTTCCGCAGAAATGACACTGTACCTCTATTTCTCCCTCTTCCTCTAATATTTTATCTATTTCTTTTTTACCTAATGTAGTTACTCCTCTATAATACTTTTCCTTTGAGCAGTTACATTTATATTCAATATCTGACTTTTCAAGAATTTCAAAGTCTTCTATATATATTTTCTTATGGGCTCCTTCCATTGCAGCTTCATCTTCTACAACAGATATATCCTCATATAGAAGATCTGCAATCCTTTCCAGTGAAAATCCTCCTGAAAGGAGTTCAGTTATGCTCCTTATCTGCCTTAGCTTATCTTCCAGCTTATCTATGAACCCTTCTTCAACTCCTGGAAGAAGCTGTATAATATAGCCTCCCGCCTTTATTATTTCACCATTTTCATTAAGCTTTACTCCTAATGAAACTACTGACTTTATCTGATCCGACAGGAAAAAATAATTTGCTACTATTTCACCCATATCTTCCGACTCCAGCTGTATAAGACCTGAAAAAGGTTCTTTTAAACCCAGATCCTTTATTATCTGGAAAGTTCCGTTTCCTATAAATCTTATCTGTCCTGTTTCATCCGGCAAGAAATTTCCTTTATCATCTATTACCTGATACAGCTTTTCTCCCGGATCTCCCATATACCCCTTAACTTCACCATCTCTGTTTCCGACAGCAAGCATATTTCCGTATGGTCCGTCCCCTGAAATCCTTAACGTCACCACATCCCTTTCACCCTTCAGATCCTTACCTGCCATTACAGCTGCCGTAAGGAACTTTCCAAATATCATAGTTCCTATCGGATCCAGGTTATGAATTTCTTGAGCCTCTTTTACAACTGCTGTCGTATCACATATGAAAAATCTTGCACATTTACTCGTTCCTCTTATTAAGCTAGATTTTTCCTTATTCATATTTTTATTATCTTGAACTATATCCTTCATTTCCATCCTTTTCTCATATATTTTATCGTGTATTTTCAGTTAATTTTGGCATTAAATAATAATAAAATCGCCCTCCATCATCGCCTATGCGACTGAAAGTTGGGCGATATGACATCTTTTGCTGAATTTTCAACAGTTTTAACTTAAATTCCCTGTCTACTTCTTATCTATTTTAGGTTCATTAGGCTTCTGAGTCTCTCCAGAAGACGGTCCCTCTTTAAGAACATCTGTCTGAGGTGTTGCCAGATTGCTGTTTTCACTCTCATCCTCATCCAAATTATTTAAATTAGCTAATGTTGTATTCAGCTTTCCTAACAGTACATCTATATTTTCTGCTGTTACTTCTACCTTATTTCCATTCTCAGTTTTTACTACTATAAACTCTGTTGTATGTTTAGACTTTGGAAGATCCTTTTCTTCAAGTATGCTCTTAAATTCATCTTCATAAGAAAGTGTTCCATTACCACCTTTTGAGAAAGCATCCTGTAATATTCTTTCGTACATCTTCTTAAAAACTTTCCCTACATCCACATTTTCAACTTCTACTGTCACAATATGTGTCTCATTATCCTGTTTTTTTGTTTCAATTATTTTATATTGCATATTCTTAAATAACGTCTCAAAGAATAACTGCTGTATTTTATTATTATACTCCAGCTTGAGATTGCTTTCAGCGTCTTTATTTACGGCATATTTATTAAATGCCTCATCAAATTTTTTCTCCTTTACACTGTCAATAAACTTTGATACAACTGTTTCAGGTTTATTTCCACAACTTACTGCTGTTATAAATAACAGAATCCCTAATAATAACTTCTTCATTTGTAGCTCCCATCCTAATTATTTTATTTTATTTTACATTATTTAAAAGGTCAAGTCAATAGCTAGTTAAAATTATTTCATTACACAGTGTTCATCATAACTACAAAACAGAAGTTTCATATTATTTAAATATCAGCTACTTATTTCCCATTTCCCTTTCTAACTTCTTAACTTTCTTTATAAGCTCAGGAACCTTGCCCATGGCCATCTTTACCCTTAAGTCTTCCATATGTTCTCTTAAAGGATATCCAGACATCTGCTTCCCATCAGGAATATCATTTGTCACTCCTGATTTAGCTGCTATTACTACATTATTTCCTATCTTGAGATGCCCTGCTACTCCTACCTGTCCTGCAATAGTCGTGTTATTTCCTACTTCAACGCTTCCGGATATTCCCACCTGTGCTATTATAAAACAGTCTTCTCCTATTATATCATTGTGGGCAATATGGACAAGGTTGTCTATCTTTGTTCCTCTTCTTATAATCGTATCTCCTATTGTTCCCCTGTCAATACAGGTATTAGCACCTATTTCTACTTCATCTTCTATAATTACACGTCCTATCTGCTCTATTTTTACATTATGTCCCTGAACCTTTACAAAACCGAATCCGTCAGAACCGACAACAGCACCTGGCTGAAATATACAGTTTTTACCTATTCTTGAAAATTCCCTGACTGTCACATTTGAGTAAATAACCGTACCATCTCCTATCTCCGTACCTTCAAAGATTGAGACATTCGGGTAGATGGTTACATTCTTTCCTATTTTTACATTATGACCAATATATGTGTTGATTCCAGACACATTGGCACTTTCATCAATCTGTGCAGATTCCTCTATGCTTTTCTCAAAAGGCCTTACTACAGGTTTAAAATAATCTAATAAAATAGGCATCAGCTCCCTAGGGTTATTCCTTACCATTATATAGGTTCTGTTTTCTGGCAGATCTTCCATAAATGGGACTATTACAGCTCCTCCGTTACATCTATCCAGATTCTTTAGCATTTTTTCATCAGCTGCAAATGTCAGTTCGTTTTCTGTTGCATGAAAGAAAGGGGCAAGCCTGATAAATTCGAGATTGTCATCACCTTTTATTTCACCATTCACTATTCTTGCTATTTCCTTAATACTGTACATGATAAAACCATCCCTTCATAATATATAAAAATGAAAACAACCGTTTAAGCCGAATTACAAGCTAAACAATGTTGTTTTCATAATTTTAATTCTAGACTTTAAACTTAAAATCTAAGTTTTCCATATAATCCTTATAACTGATATTTAGAATGTCTGACCAAAACTGAAGTAGAACTTACCTCCCGTTTTCTGTCCTCCTTTTTCTTCCGGATCCAAAGGCCAACCATAGTCAAATCTTAACGGTCCTATAGGAGTATTTAACCTCACTCCTATTCCTACACCTTTTTTAAGGTCTGCAAAATTATTTGCATTATGCCTGTCAGGAGTATGTACTTTCTTACCACCTACAAGTTTTGTATTCTGCCAGGCATTCCCTATATCAAAGAAAGCTACAACCTGTAATGTCTTATTTATCTGTGTCCTGTTTTCTATTGTCGCATGGAACTTATTAAATCCTTCAAATTTTCCGTATTCATAACCTCTAAGTGTTTCTGCTCCTCCTATACTGTATCTTAATGCCTCCGGCGTCCCGCTTCCTGTAGATCCCCACACAACTCTATATGCCATTACGTTCTTATCTTTAAAGAAAGTCCTGTGATATCCTCTCAGGTCAGCTTCAAACTGGTCATATTTTCTAGGATCATTAACCAGCTCTCCCCTTTCATATGATAAAGTTGAATAAATCCCCTTTGTAGGTGAGAATGCATTATCACGTGAATCATAGATTAATGAAGGTGTTATGGCAAAAAGGTTATACTTATCATTAATTTCCTTTGAACCTAGCTGTTCCCTATAATGATCGTATCTTGCAGACAGTCTTACATATATCTTGTCGTTAAGTCCTTTCCCCAGAGTCCATCTTGTTCCTATTCTCCTTACCTTTTCAACATCATTAAAAGCTGCATCATCATCTACAGTTTCTCTCCAGTAAATAGAACCTCCGGCCTGAATTCTTTCAGTATTTCTCAGCCATGGATCAAACCAGTTTATTTCAAATGTCTTATCTCCTTTATTAGATGCTTCCAGGTTTAAAGCTGCTTCCTGCCCTCTTCCTAAGAAGTTTGAATCAGACAGCTTTATTCCCCCTACAAGTCCTACAGATGTTCCGTAAGAAATACTTCCATTTATTGTTGTAGTAGGCCTTTCTTCCACCAGGAATTCCACTATTCTCGCATTAGGGTCATCTTCCTTTCCACTGAGAACTGGCTCAATGGAAGTAAATATACCTGTCCTGTAAAGATCCCTTATTGTAGACTCGATATTCTGTGCTTCCAGTATTTCTCCAGGTTTTACAAGCTGGGATCTT
Organism: Leptotrichia sp.; assembly: GCA_041854625.1. GTDB lineage: Bacteria > Fusobacteriota > Fusobacteriia > Fusobacteriales > Leptotrichiaceae > Leptotrichia_A. The sequence goes on from JBHACQ010000138.1 coordinate 15,519, forward strand.
TCAAATATGTATGGCTTTGTCCTCAATTTAGCCCTGTATTCACTTGTTCTTTCATTTTCTTTTTTACTATTTACTTTCTTAAAAGTTACAGAATCAACCATTCCTTCTGTCAATCCTATTTTTATTTCTCCCTCTTTAGAAACATTTATAGTTTCTATTCTGGCAGTTGTGTAACCTCCCTTATTGTATAAGTTTATAATCCCATTATTGTCTGGATTAAGGAGATTTCCATTCAATATTTTTCCTTCTTCAATTCCTAAGGCTTTTTCCAGTTCAGCTTCAGTAAACAGAGTATTTCCCGAAATTTCAATATTCTTTACTTCCGGATTTTCTTCTACAAGATAAAGTACAGATACTGTGTTATCAGCTGCCCTGTCAACAACCGGTTCTACAGAGTTGAAATATCCCATCTGGAATATTTTCTGGGCACCGTTTATTGCTTCCTGAGGTACAAAGTATTCCCCTTTTTTTACAGGTACATTTTTAAGGACTTCTTCCTTATCTATTGTTTTTAATCCTTCAACATCAACCTTTGAAACTACAAATTCTGTCTTTTCAGATAAATTACCAGAAGTTTCAGCCCTTTGAGCAGATTCAAGTGCATTTGCTGTTTCATCAACTTCTACTACAAGATTTACAACATCTCCATCCTGCTGAGGATACACATTTACATTTGAAATGTAGCTAAGCCTTTTAAGAGCCAGATATATTTCGCTTAAACTTTTATTAGAATAAGCATCTCCCGGTTTCACAGGAATTTTTTCCAGAAGAAGTTCTTCAGGTAATTCCTTTAACTGTGAAAACTGAATAGTCCCTACCTTTAAATTTTCATTTTGTGCTGCCTTAGTTATCCCGTGCATTGACAAGAACAATGTAACAGTTATAATTAAAGCATAAATTTTGTTTCTCATAATTTCCTCCTAATTATTTAGTTAAAGTATCTAGTTTTCTCTTGCGAAATAATTTTTTCCATAATTCGCTAAATGAATTTGCCTTTGTGGAAAAATCCACACCGACATAATAATTTACTTCATTTTTGCTTCTCAAGTTTGTAGTTTCATCTTTCTTTGTTACAGTTTCTCCTCCAACTTTAAGCTCCAGACCATCAAATACATTATAATTTATCCAGGCATTATACCCTATAGGATTAGATGCATCTCCATTCTGCGTCTTCGTCTGGAAAGGAAATTTAACCTGTAAATTCCAGAACCATTTTTCCTTATAAAAATTATCCTGTATGTATAAAGTTGTAGCTCCTCTGTATTGTCCTGTATTTCCTGATTTTTCAAAATCTGTTGATACAGATACATTACTCAATCCAAATGTCTCTCCAATTTTACCAGTTACTGGAGAAAAAATCAACTGATTTAATGCAGTATTTAAAACTGAGCCTATTACTACTGCTCCGTCCTGGTCTTCACTCTTCCCAGAATCTGTACTTCCAGCTGCTGTATTAAATGCCAGGAGGGAAATTATCTGTTCCCTGGAAAGTCCTGAATCAGAAGTAAACTTTATATTGGGACTATCAGTTTTCCCGCTTAGTTCGATTTCTATCCGCTCCCCACCTACTTTGGTACTCGCTGTAAATACTACAAAGGGATCCACCTGGAATGCAGAGCCTACTACCTGTTCAGGAAATCTGATTTCTGCATTTTCTATTTTAAACATATTATTATTAAGCATGAACGAACCCTGATTTATATTGTATACTCCTGTAAGTCCTATTTCTCCATTTTCATAGAGAAGCCGGCTTTCTCCTACAACGCTTCCCTTGATTTGTCTGACTAGACTTACACTAGGAATGTTCAGCTTTACATTTTTCTGGGAACGGATATTTATATCTACCATATACTGTTTTATTATTTTGTCTATGACTTCTTCCACTATCCCTTCAACTATCGTTTTTTCCTTTAGACCCTTTTCCTGTTCTGCTGCTGATACTTCTTCTGTTTTCCCGGAAAAATCAGGAATTGTCCGTATTTCACCTGATTCTGCAGTAATGTTTCCAAACAGCCGGTTTTCCGTAAATATTATATCTCCCGTTACAACGGCATCTATATCCTTTCCATATCTTACACCGACACTGTTTAACGTTGTATTCAGTTCAAATTTACCTAACTCCAGCCTCTTTGTCTTCATGAAATCCGGCGGAATTGAAGGAACATCAAGGTCTCCGTCAACACTGAAGGTTCCACCGTTATATCCCCCGTCCAGACGGTTTACCCTCAATTTAGTATTATCAATGGCAATATCTGCATTGACATTGTTAACATCCGTTATACCATCCTTCGTCTTATAATTGAAATTATCCAGCAGGAATGTCCCTGTAGTCTGGGATGGAGAAAATACAATATCCACATCTGCTATTCCTCCTGCTTCCTTTATCCCCGGATCAAGACCTAGAAAGTCCAGATTAAAATTCTTTGCCAGTACTGATACATTGTAGTTTATTGCAGGATAATTAAAATATCCGTTAATAAGCAGCGGGTTCTTCTCATATTCCATATAGAACTGACCTACATTTACCCCTTTATTATTGGCATTGGCATCTATATCAAGATTTTCAACCGGAAATCCGCTAAGTACCAGTTTATCTGAAACTATTTTCAAATGAGTGGAAAAATCTTCAGGTTTACCCTTCAGGGAGAAATCCAGAATTATATCTCCACTATACCCTTTTTCCTTCAGATCCTGAACAGAATCCAACGAAAATTTCTGATTTTCCAGTTTGTAGTCTATATCTATGTTAGATAGGTCAACCTTCGTTCCAGTCCTGAAAAGCTCTTCCCCGTTATCCCCCCTTACAATAAGATTTTCAAGGTTGAACGTACCATATTTAAAGAGCTTGTCGACATTACCATCTAAATACTGAATTTCTGCATCTAGGGAAGGTACCCTGTATCCTTTATAGCTCATGTTTCCCAGATTTATATTACCGCTTAATTCAAATTTATTCAGGTCACCTTTTAAAGATAGTTCCGAAGATGTTCCAAAAGTCAGTTCCTTTATTTTAAACAGCTTAGGAATATCAGGCTCTTCAAGAGTTAATTTTACATCAGCAAGACCCGTTTTCATATCATAGGTTCCGGATACCCTGTTTTCCCTTAAAGTCAGCTCCTTAAAATTCATTACACTGTTACTTATATTTATTAATCCTTTCGTATCCCCTATATAAGTAGAATCTATAGTTGTTTTAGATGGAGTCAGTACAAGGCTTCCCTCCAGATCGGAAAACGGTCCGCTTACATTTAAGGAAGCACTGTCTATATAAAGATTCACTTCCGGATTTATAGTGTTGTAGACTACGTAATCTTTCAGTTCAGAATTTATTTTCATATTGCCTGTTTTCAGATTAAAGAACCCCTTTGCCTGAATTTTTTCATTATTTACATCATTTATATTTACAACATTATCTTTTATATTAAGTTTCCCGGCTACATCCTTGAACCTCTGGTAACCTATCCATAACTCAGATATTCTAGCATCTATATCTAAATTTAAACTTAGTAAATCATTGATCTTACCCTTAGCATGTAATTTTTCATATTCTACTATATATTCACCATAGGAACTGTATATTTCATAACTTCCGGAAAGCTTATTCCCCTTTCCTGATATATTGGCCATAATTCTGACAGGAAGCTTTGCCTTCTCAAGTCCTTTGAGGTTGTATCCATAACTTCTTAACAGCTTTGCAGCATCTATCCTGTCATTGCCAAAAGGAGTTACCTTATAATTATGATACATATCCGCTGTCGTCGTTCCAGACACCCTTATATTCTGACCTTTTGCATCTATTACTGCTCCTATGTTATAAACTCCATTCTGTATCCCTATATTGGCATTTATAGCATCAAAGTATTTATTCTGCCTGCTTCTCAGTTTTACATTCATATTCCCTGCCTGAAGCATGTTCTTGCTGTTAAATCTAATTAGAAGGTTTCTGACATCAGGATCTACATCATAGACTTCTCCTCCATAGTTTACTGCAAAATATCCCTTTCCGTCAGCATTTACTGTCATCTGCTGACTTTTTGTGTTTATGGAATAAGTCCCTTGAACCTTATCTGAATCAAAATTTCCGTTTACAATATTGTCCTTATTTATTTCAGCAGTCCCGGTTACCTGAGCTATACCGTAATCTGAACCTCTATTTGTAATTATATAATTTCCGTTTCCGCTTTTATTTTTTATACTGTATGTAAATTTAGGTACAGAGACATCATTTTTCACTTTAAATCCTGAAATTGTCTCATCAAAATGAAAAGTCGTATTTTCCAAAGTTAAAATCTGGTTTTCTGTCATTTTCATTATAGTCTTTACATCCCTAAAGCCATATCCTGACAATTTTATTAATGGCGAGGAAAACTTACCGTCAAGCACGGTCTTTTTACTTTTCTGATTTACATTAATATTCAGGTCTGCTGTAACGTTGCCTTCAGCCTTAACCTTCGCATCTCTTATAAGCTTATATCTGGCAATTTCCCTGAACGGAATATTGTCCCCTGATAACTTTATATTTATATTCTGTTTCGGAATACTATAGTCCAGCTTAAATGTGACAGGCTTTTTTTCTACCAGGCTTTCTGCATCAACTATAATATTTTCCTTCTTCATGTCAATTACAGCCTTTACGTCCCTTATATCACCATCATAGTCAATATAGCTCAATGTTCCATTTTCTACATTCAGTTTCCCTTTTACCTTTGTAACCTTTTTCGGTCCGTCATCACTTATTTCAAGAATTCCGTTTAAAAGCCCTCCTTTAATAGAAATCATTTCAAGAGGTACATATTGACCTAATTCCTCTGTTATATTTACATTATTAAATTCAAATCCCAGCCGGAATTTCTTTCTTTTAGGATTGCTGTTATTTTTTGTATCAAATATGGATTTAAAAGACTGCAATGTACTCAGCTGCTGAAGGAGCTTAACTTTTAAAATCTCCTTTCCGCTACTGCCCTTAGCCTCTACAACAAAACCTCTTGACTTGGAAGTTTCTAGATAGCCGTTTACGTTTTTCAGCACCTTGGATATCTTCTTTTCAAAGCTTTCATCACTGAAATTTAAAGTAGAATTGTGAAAGTAGAGCTTTCCGATTCTGCTTGTCTTATCATATGTCTTCCTTTTCTTTTCATCGGCAGGTTTAAGAATATTAAACACATTAAAATAGTTATTCTTATATCTTTTCAGATTGACTGTAGCATCATATACATCTATTTTCAGAAGCCTTGTTGGAATCATAAGGTTGATTCCCGCTTCAGCCTTAGGTGCATCTATTACGATATTTCCTGACTGATCCTTTACTTTCAGGTTTTCAATCTTCACTTTATTCAAGTCCAGCCTAACTTTATCAAATTCTACATTCAACCCGGCAGATTTTAATATGGAAGCCAGATTGTTCCTGAAATAGACTGTTGAAACATATCCTTTGACCAGAAACAGGATTATTAAAAGAGGAATAAATAAATATAATGTTCTTTTTACATATTTCATTAATATCCTCCTTTTCTTTTTTTATTTATAGGCTTTTCATCCTTTATGGATACCCTTTTCCCTATTACTTGTATCAATTTTTTATTTTCTTCATATTATACTATATTCTTCTTATATCATACTTAGCATTTTACATATATATCCTTCAAATATTATTCAAACTCTATATTTAACAGTCCTATTATCCTTTCAAGCTCTTCATATCCTGAAAAGCTGATTTCTATTTTTCCTTCACCTGATAAGTTTCCTTTTATATGTACACTGCTTTCAAAAAATTTCCTTAAATTATCTTCAATAAAGTTCCTTTCATCAGAAACTTCCCTTTTTTCAGACCTTTTAGAGGAAATTTCTTTCTTATCTATATTTCCAAAAGATTTTTCTTTCTTCGTCTCCAATAAAATCTTTACCTTCTTTTCAACTTCCCTGACAGAATACCCATTTTTGATTATTTCCATTGCCATCTCTTCAATTTTTTCTGTATTCTGAAGTCCCAGGAGAGTTCTTGCATGACCATAGGAAATTTCTCCTTTTTTCAACATTTCCTTGACATTTAAAGGAAGTTTCAGTATCCTCAGCTTATTTGACAGTGAAGATCTTGTCTTTCCAAGTTTATCAGCCAGTTTTTCCTGAGTGTATCCATATATTTCCATAAGCATGAGGTATGATTCTGCCTCCTCTACGGGATTAAGATCCACCCTCTGGATATTCTCAATAAGTGCCAGCTCATATCCTTTCATGTCACTGGCAGCTACTTCAATGGCAGGTATCCTGTCTATCCCGAGCTGTCTGCATGCCCTGTATCTCCTTTCTCCTGCCACTATCTCATATTTTCCTGAAGCAGTTTTTCTTACTGTAACAGGCTGAATCAGTCCGTTATTTTTTATAGATTCAGCAAGTTCTGAAATTTTCCCTTCATCAAAATATTTTCTTGGCTGATTACTGTTAACCATAATCTCATCTACATTTAAACTTAAAAGCTTCATATTCTACATCACTTTCTTTACTTAATCTCTTCTTATCGAATATATCCCCTTAGAATCCCTTGACGTTATTCTTGCTATGAAAAATCCTGCTCCCAGAATTACAACAAAAGCTATTATGAAATAAGGATCCATCCATACATCCCTTGCTATTTCAGAATTATTTAGAGTGTAGTCAGCAAGTTCTTTTATACTTTCAATAAATCCTATTTCCACGCCCTGTTCCTTATAGCTTTTTTTCAGTTCAAAAGCTACTTCTATGAAATGGGAACCTGCCATAACTGTCCCTGCTGCTATTACATACAGAAATGTGCCTAATAGGCTCATTTTCTTAGCCAGCATTGTATATCCCGCCAGACTTCCTATAATTATCGCTATTACTGAAATTGATGCTACAAAGCCTAGCATCCCTATAACTATCCATAATATCCCCCCTATAGAGGCTCCCAGAAGGGCTCCGATGAATCCCAGAAAATAATTTTCCTTAATCTTCTTCATCCTTTCCTTATTTTCTGACATTTCCCTAACCCTGTCTTCATGACACTTCTCACATATGAAATCTATTTCGGCTTCATTCTTTATAACAGAAGTGGCTTTTATTTCAGATTCTCCGTCACCACAGAAGGCACAGCTGCTTTTTACATTTTCCTTCTTCAGGAATTCTATTGTCCTGTCTATTGACTTCTGTATATTTTCAGTCAGTTCTCTAGATCCGCTGTCCTTTAAGAGCATATATATATAATTCTTCCTGCACTCTGCTGCCCTTATGTCCTTTATTTCTCCAGAGAGCCTTTCCATGAAATCCGTCACTTTATTCCTGTCCACTTCACTGTCAATATTTATCTTTACAATATAGCTTCTTAAATCAAGCAATATACTCACATAATAGCCTTCCACCTTTCCCTTTGCAGCTTCCAGCGTTTCAATATAGCTTAGCTTATCATCCAGTATTTCAAGATTATATTCTTCTGCCAGTACTTTCAAATTTTCCATCTTTAAAATATAGTCATCTTTAAAAGTCATTTAGACTTTTAAAAATTCCTCTTTCTCCTCTCCATAGTTTTATAAAGGTTTTTTTGCAGGAATTCCTGTTTTTCTAGGATATTTTATATCTGTCCTGCCTTTTTTTATAATCTCCAGTATTACCCTTTCATCTCCCGATTCAGGAAGATTAAGACTAAGTATATTTTTTACTTCTGAATTCAGTTTCTTAAGAGCATTTCCTGATTCTTCAAGTTCGTTAAGATTAAGTTTCTGAGGCAGGAATCTTCCTCCTACCTTAATAAAAGGTACCATATATTCAAGTATAATCCTCAGATTTGCAACCCCTCTGCATAAGGCTACGTCAAACTTTTCCCTTTTATTTCTTATCAGCTCCTCTGCTCTTTCGGAACTGGTACTTACATTTCCTATTTCCAGTTGCTCAATAACCTCATTTATAAAATCTATCTTCTTCCTAACAGAATCCACAAGAAGAAATTTCCTTTCAGGATAATAAAGCGCCAGCACAAGACCAGGAAAGCCTGCACCTGTACCGACATCTATAAATTCCTTCTCATCCTCTCTGATTACCTTTGTCAGAAGAAGCGAATCCACAAAATGTTTTTCCGCCATTCCCTTCCTGTCCCTGATTGCCGTAAGGTTCATTACCTTGTTTTTCTCATACAGCAGCTCAAGGAACAGCAGCATCTTATCTATTTTTTCAGCAGTTACTTCAATTCCTGATTTTATAAGAAGGCTATTCAGGTATTCTCTTGTTTCTTGGTTAATTTCAATACTATTCATAATCCACATACTTTCATTTATTTAATATTCATCAGTTAAGTACCCCTTCCAGGTACATTAACAGTACAGATATATCTGCAGGTGTTACTCCTGATATCCGGGAAGCCTGACCTACATTATATGGTTTTTTCTCCATCAGCCTCTGTTTTGCTTCACGTGTAATTCCTTTCATATTTTCATAGTCAAACTCATTAGGAATTTTCCTGTCATCAAGCCTTTTCTGCCTTTCCATTATCTGAAGTGCCTTTGCTATATACCCTTCATACTTTACCTGTACTTCTATCTGGTATTCAGTATCTTCGTCAAAGGAAAGGGCAGGAGCTCCTTCTATAATTTCAGCGATATATTTTATATCCTGATATGTAATCCTCGGCCTTCTTAATATCTCCTTCAAGGTAGTTCCACTTTTAAGTGTTTCCCCGTACTTGTCAAGTACTTCAACCAGTCTTGCATTGCTTGTTCCCAGCTTAATATTTTCAAGTTTTTCCATAGTTTCTTCTACATCTTTTTTCTTCTGATTAATCCTGTCATAATATTTTTTCTCAAGCAGCCCTATTCTATAAGCTTTTTCAGAGAGACGTATATCAGCATTATCTTCCCGGAGGACAAGCCTGAATTCAGACCTTGCCGTAAACATCCTGTAAGGTTCAAACAGCTCCTTGTTTATAAGATCGTCTATCATTGTACCTATATAGGAGCTCTCCCTGTCAAGTATGAAAGGCTCTTCTCCCTTTATTTTAAGTGATGCATTTATTCCTGCCACTATCCCCTGTGCAGCTGCTTCCTCATATCCGCTTGTTCCGTTTATCTGCCCTGCAAGATAAAGATTCCTTATTTTTTTTGTTTCAAGTGTATAGTCCAGTTCTGAAGGATTAACTATATCATACTCTACAGCGTATCCATAACGCATTATATGGGCATTTTCAAGTCCTTCTATAGTATTTACAATCTTCTGCTGATATTCAGCAGGATAGCTCGTAGACAGTCCGCTTATATAAACTTCTGAAGTATCAAATCCTTCTGGTTCAAGAAATAGATGATGGCTGTCCTTTTCATGAAATTTTACAACCTTATCTTCAATAGAAGGGCAGTATCTAGGTCCTGTACTGTCTATACTTCCATTATACATGGGAGCCTTATCAAGATTATCAAGTATTATTTTATGGGATTCAAGGTTTGTCCTAGTAAGATAGCAGGAAAGCTGAGGTTTTGACAGTACTTCTTCATCAGGAGTCCTCATTGAAAATTTTAGGGGAACTCCCGTTTCTCCAGGCTGTACTTCCAGCTTTGACAGATCCAGTGTCCTTATATCTATCCTAGGAGAAGTCCCTGTCTTAAATCTGTCCATCTTAAAGCCCAGGTTCTTCAGACAGTCAGAAAGTTCTTCAGATGAAAGTTCCCCCATCCTTCCTCCCTTTATTCTTTTATCTCCTATATACATAAGCCCTTTTAAGAAAGTCCCGGTAGCCACTATTACTGTTTTTGCCTCAAACACAAGCCCTGTCTTTGTCCTTATTCCCTTTACTTCATTATCTTCTATTACAAGTTCTGTAACAATATCCTGTACAATATCTAAATTTTCCTGATTTTCCAAGGTTTTCTTCATTTCCCTTGCGTATATCTTCCTGTCTGACTGAGCCCTTAATGACCTTACTGCAGGCCCCTTCTTTGTATTCAGTATTCTCATCTGTACAAAGCTCTTATCCATGTTCCTCCCCATTTCTCCACCTAAGGCATCTACTTCCTTCACAAGATGGCTCTTGGCAGGTCCTCCCACGGAAGGGTTGCACGACATCACGCCTATATTATCAAGAGTTATTGTAAAAAACTGCTGTCTTCATTCCTAATCTGGAGGCTGCCAGTGAAGCTTCTATTCCGGCATGTCCAGCTCCTATTACAATAACGTCATAATTTCTCATTTCCTAAATTTCTCCTTACCTTTTATAATAATATCATCCTAAATTTTATGAATATATTTTCACATCTTATATTATATATTATTAATTTTTTTTTTTCAATTATCTTTTCAATTTCTTCTAAATTTTTCCGCACAGCACACATTACAACACACATTCTGTCCCTTCACATATTAAGGATTAAATCCGCCTGAAATAGAAAAGAGACAGAATGATTCAGCAAATCTGCCTGCTTTATAGCTTTGACATCAATCTGCTTCTTCTCTTCTGTCTCAATTTTATATTACTCTTCCATGTACATTTCCCTCAGGAAGTATTCTCCTCCTATAGACAGGAATGTCACTCCTTTAACTTTAGGATTTACAAGGTATCTTTTCTGTCTCTGGAATAAAACTGCTACCGGAACTTCTTCTGCAATTATTTTTTCCATTTCCATCATTGCTGGAACCCTTACTGCAGGATCTGCAGTACTTTTTACCTTCTTCACCAGTTCGTCATACTTAGGATTTGTATAATCTCCACGGTTATTGGCATTTTTAGACTCAAATAAATCAAGGTATGTAATAGGATCAAGGAAATCTCCTGTCCAGTTATGGAGAGTTATCTGATATGTCCTCTGCTTAGTCTTCTGAATCCTTTCCTTTCCTTTTACGACACTAAGCTTTATATCTATTCCTAAATTCTTCTTAAATTCTTCCTGAATATATTCTGAAATTATTTTTGTATTCATTCCTTCTCCAAACAGAAGCTCTAATTCAGGAAACTTCGCCAACCCTTCTTCCTTCAGACCTTCTGCAAGCAGCTTCTTTGCTTCTTCAGGATTAAATTCTGGCAATGATGTAGGAACTTCTTCTGCAAAATCCTTTGAAAGTCCTCTTATTCCAATTCCTCCTGGAACAAAGGATTTTACTGCCTTTTCAGAATTATCTAATGACTTCTGTATCAGTTTCTTCTTATCAATTGCCATAGATAAGGCTTTCCTTATTTTCATATTATTTAAAGGTTTTACCTTCGTATTAAACAGTAAATACCACACTCCTCCGTCATTTGCCTGAACAAGCTCCGGCTTACCTTTAAATTCATTAGATTGTTCAAAGTTAACGGCGGTTATATCCACTTCTCCATTTTTAAAGTTACTGCTTGCCACATTGGAATCTATTAATTTTAAGATTATACTTTCTGTTTTTATATTTGCCGCATCCCAATAAGTAGGATTCTTCTCAAACTTCAGATGGGAATTGTGTACCCATTCCTTTAAGATATACGGTCCTGATGAAACAGTCTTATCTGCCTCCAGGAAGTATTTATCTCCTGTTGATGCATAGAACTTTTCATTTAACGGCATATAAGCTTTAAAAGTTATTAAATCATCAAAATAAGGTGTCGGAACTTCCAGCGTAACTTCCAGAGTCTTATCATCTACAACTTTTATTCCTACCTGGTCTGCAGGAACTTTTCCTGCATTATACGCCTCTCCGTTCTTTATAGGGAACAGAAGGCTTGCATTTCCGGCAGCTGTCTTAGGATTAAGAGCCCTTAACCATCCGGCTTTAAAATCTTTTGCAGTTATAGGATCACCATTTGACCACTTTAATCCATCCCTTAATTTAAATGTCCATACAAGTCCATCAGGTGTAGAAGTCCATTCTTTAGCCAGACCTGCTACAGGCTTCCCATTCTTGTCCTTTCTTAGCAGTCCTTCCATTATTAATTCGTCAACTGTTCCACCAGGTATATCAGTTGTTATCTGAGGATCAATAGAAGACGGTTCGGTCCTTAGGTTTATTGTAATCGGATTCCCCTTCTTCCCGTTTCCACAGGATAGCACAACCATTAATATAGCCAGTACTAATAAAATCCTTTTCATCGACATATTACCTTCTTTCTTTTTCATAATTTAATTTTATTTATTTTCAACACTTAAATCTCCAAAATAGAATTCTCCTCCTATTGCAGTGAAACCTAAACCTTTTATTTTAGGTGATACTACATAAGATTTTTTTCTATGGAATAATACTCCTACTGGCATTTCTTCTGAAATTATCTTTTCAATTTCAATTAATGCTGGCATTCTTACAGCCTGATCTCCTGAAGAACCTGCAATCTTAACTAACTCATCATATCTTGTGTTTGAAAATCCACCATAATTATTCCCACTTTTTGTTGCAAATAAATCTAGATAAGTTATAGGATCATGAAAATCTCCAGACCACCCTGCATACACTATTTCAAAGTTTTTCTGTTTCATTCTTTCTATTCTTTCAGGAAAAGTCATAGCAGATAGCTTTAATTCAATTCCTAAATTTTTTCTTATATTTTCCTGAAGATAGACAACTATAAGTTTATTATTTCCACCATCATTAAATATCATTTCAAGTTCAGGAAATTTATCTATTCCAAGTTCTTTCATACCTTCTGCAAGTAGCTTCTTAGCTTCTTCTGGATTATACCCTGGGAGTGATGTAGGTACTTCTTCTGGAAAATCTTTCTGCTGTCCTTGAATTCCAATTCCAGCAGGAGTAAATGTCCTTGCAGCCTTTCCTCTTCCATCTAATACCTTATTAGCTAATTCTTCCCTGTTAATCGCCATTACAAACGCTCTTCTTATTTTAGCATTACTTAAAGCTTTCACTTTATGGTTAAACAGGAAATACCATACAGAGCCGTCATTACTTAATACAAGTCTTGGATCATCCTTAAACGTTTTCGCCTGATCCACTGTTACCTCTGTAACATCTATCTCCTCATTTTTAAAAGCATTTAATGCAGCTCCACTGTCCTTAGTAAATTTCAATACAATCTTATCAACTTTTACATTCGACACATCCCAGTAATTTGGATTTTTTTCCAGAACCATTTCTGAACCTCTTACCCATTGTTTCAATATATAAGGTCCTGATGACAAGGTCTTATCAGCATCTGTAAAATATTTATCTCCTACTGCATCAAAGAATTTCTTGTCTAATGGCATGTATGTCTTAAAAGTAACTATATCTGAAAAATACGCAAGTGGAGAATGAAGTTCTACTTCTAAAGTCTTATCATCTATGACTTTTACTCCAAGTTCTTCAACTTTCACTTTTCCTGCATTAAACTCTTCTGCATTTTTTATAGGAAAAAGCATTCTTGCATATTCTGATGCTGTTTTAGGGTCTAAAGCCCTAATCCAGGCATCTTTGAAATCTTCTGCAGTAATAGGATCACCATTTGACCATTTCAGTCCATCTCTAAGATAGAAAGTCCATTTGAGCTTATCTTCTGATACTTTCCATTCTTTAGCCAGACCTGCTTCAGGCTTTCCATCTTTAGTTCTTCTTATGAGACCTTCTGATGTCAAGTCATTTACTGTTCCACCATTTATATCAGTTGACAGCTGTGGATCTATCGACTGAGGTTCAGCAGTGATGTTCATAATAAGTGTGCCTCCTTTTTTTTCTGCACCATCTGAATTTCCACCATTTCCTCCACAGGATAGCACAACCATTAATATAGCCAGTACTAATAAAATCCTTTTCATATTTTTACCTCTCCTTTTTCTTAAAATTTCGTTTGAATTTATATTTTATTATACCTTATATATTTATAATTTTCAATAATAATCCGTCTTTCAACAATATGTCTTATATATGATTAACTTTCATCTGCCAATAAAAAAAGAAGGAAGAATGCTTATTTTAGCTAAGTATTCTCCTTCTAAAAAAATTATTATCCATTAACAGTTTTAATCTATGTAGAAAATTCTTATTCCTGAATGTATACTTTTTCAAGACCGTAGTCTATCCCTATAGGACGTAGAACCATCCCTTTTACACGTTTTTTCAGTAATTTTACATTTTCCCTGAAATACAGTATCCCTACAGGCATATCATCAGCTATTATCTTTTCCATTTCTATCATGGCTGCCACCCTTGCCTTCTGATCGGAAGATGTAGTTACAAATTCCACCAGCTGATCATATTTTGGATTTACATACTGGGAATAATTGTTTCCATGCTTTGACTGGAATCTTTCAAGATAAGATATAGCATCAGCATAGTCTCCTGCAAATCCTGCCAGGGCTATATCATAGTTCTTCTGCTGCATCCTTGCCAGCCTGTCATTTAATCCCATTCCTGTTATTTCCAAGTCTATTCCTAGGTTATTACGCAGGCTTTCCTGAATATATACTGATATTACCTTATTATTTCCTGAATCATTGAAAATCATTTCAAGTTTTGGAAATTGGCTTATCCCCAGTTCCTTCATACCTTCAGCAAACAGCTTTTTTGCTTCTTCAGGATTATATTTAGGAAAGATATCTCCCGCTTCAGCAGCGAAATCCTTGTCTACCCCTATTATTCCCGAATCCTTTACTGTATAAGTGTAGGCTGCCTTACCTCTGTTATCAAGAACCTTCTGAACCATTTCTTCTTTATTTATTGATAATGACAGAGCCTGCCTTATCTTTTTATTACTGAGCACCTTATTTTTCATATTATATGTCATATACCATACAGAACCGTCCTTTGTAATCATAGCTTCATCGCTATTCTTAAATTCCTTAGCCTGCTCCGTTGTTATATTTGTCATATCTATTTCCCCATTCTTAAAGGCATTTAAGCTTGGATCTGCATCTTTTATGAACTTGACTTCAACCCTCTCTAGCTTGACTGCATCCTTATTCCAGTAATTAGGGTTCTTTTCAAAGATTATGCTGCTATTCCTAGTCCATTTCTTTAAGATATAAGGTCCTGATGATATAGTAGTTTCTGGAGATGTCACATATTTTTCCTTGACAGTGTCATAAAACTTCTTATTCAGCGGCAAATATGTCTGAACTTGTACCATTGACGGAAAATATGTAACCGGAGCTTTTAATGTAACTATCAGGGTATAGTCATCCTTGACTTCTATCCCCACATCTTCAGCCTTCGCTTTTCCTGAGTTATACTCTTCTGCATTTTTTATCGGATAAAGCATCTTAGCATATTCAGAAGCTGTAGCCGGATCCAGTCCTCTAAGCCATCCAGCCTTAAAATCATTTGCTGTAATAGGATCTCCGTTTGACCATTTTGCATTTTTCCTCAAATTAAATGTCCATACTAGCCCGTCATCAGAAACATCCCATTTTTCAGCCACTCCCGGTACAGGTTTCCCGTCTTCTCCCGGTCTTGTCAGACTTTCCCCTATAAGAGAATCTACAAATTCTCCTGTTGAGTCATTAGCAAGCTGAGGATCATATGACTTACCTTCCTCCTTAAGGTTCATTATCAGCGTTTTTGATAAATCTCCACCTTTACCACAGGAAATCAGAAACATTGACAATAAACCCAGTACCAAAAAAAATCTTTTCATAGTTATATACTCCTTTCTCATTCATTTTGTGTATTATAACCTTATTTTATTCTTTTATCAACTCTTATTTGTATAGCTAATTATTCATTTTATAAATTATGAATATATAAAATAAATATATTTAAATCATATTATGCTCTTCAAGATATACAGTCTCAACAAAATGTCCAGGCCTATATTCTGTAAGTTCTGGCTTTTCAGGTATCTTTTCAATATCTGAAGCATCTCCTACAGGACTTCTTAAATAGGATTCATCCATATTGATTTTTTCATGCTTTACATAAGACGGATCCGCAACAGGCACTGCTGAAAGCAAGGATTTCGTATAAACATGGACCGGGTTGTTATAGACTTCATCAGGAACTCCCAGTTCTACCACTTTTCCTCTATACATTACTGCTACCCTGTCAGAAATATATTTTACCATTGAAAGGTCATGGGCTATGAAAAGGAGTGTCAGATTTCTTTCCTTCTGTAAGTCCTTTAATAAATTTACAACCTGTGCCTGTATAGAAACATCAAGTGCTGAAATCGGTTCATCACATATAAGGACTTCAGGATCTACTGCCAGTGCTCTGGCAATTCCTATCCTCTGTCTCTGCCCTCCTGAAAATTCATGCGGGAACCTGCTTGCATGCTCCCTGTTAAGTCCTACTATTTCCAGAAGGCTGTAGACTTTTTCCATCCTCTCCTGCTTTGATGACGCCAGCCCATGAATATCAATCCCCTCTGCTATAATATCCCCTACTGTCATTCTTGGATTAAGGGAAGCCTGCGGATCCTGAAATATCATCTGTACTTTCTTTGTAAAATCCTTCAGACTATACTCATCTGTAGATTTCCCATTAAACATTATACTTCCGGCAGTCTTTGGATAAAGTATGCTCAAAGTCCTTCCAAGAGTAGTCTTTCCGGAACCTGATTCTCCAACAAGGCTCAAGACTTCTCCCTTATATATATCCATAGTGACATTATCTACTGCCTTTAAATACTGTTTCTTTTTCATAGGAAAATATTTCTTAAGATTTTTCATTTCTATAATCTTTTCTCTATTATCTTGTACTTTTTCCAATGCTATTCCCCCTTCTCTCTCTTATTGCTGTTTACGAAAGTCTCTTTTATTTCAGGGGCTCCGTCCACATAAAGCCACGACTTTACCAGATGACCTTTTCCTAAATCTACCATAGGAGGCTTCCTTTCATAATCTATCTTCATGGCGTATTCAGACCTAGGGGCAAAAGGATCTCCTGCAGGCGGTTTCAACAAGTCAGGAGGTGTCCCGGGGATTGAAAACAGCTTTTCATTACTTGACATATCAAGCCTTGGAAGAGATTTTAAAAGACCCCATGTATAAGGATGTTTAGGATGTTTAAAAAGTTCCATTACAGGAGCTTCTTCCAGTTTTTCCCCTGCATACATTACAACAACCCTGTCGGCAGTCTGTGCAACTACTCCTAAATCATGCGTTATGAGTATTACTCCTATGTTAAGCTCCTTCTTCAGTTCATTAATCAGATCCAGTATCTGTGCCTGTATCGTAACATCAAGTGCAGTTGTAGGTTCGTCACATATAAGCAGATCCGGTTCACATGAAAGGGCTATAGCTATAACTGCCCTCTGTCTCATTCCTCCTGAAAATTCATGAGGATACTGTTCAAATCTTTCTTCAGGTTTAGGTATTCCTACTTTTGCAAGCATATCTATTGCCTGTTTCTTAGCTTCAGCCTTTGAAACCTTCTTATGTATCAGAATCCCTTCCATTATCTGTTTTCCCACCTTTATTGTAGGATTCAGGGAAGTCATCGGATCCTGAAATATCATTCCTATCTTTCCTCCCCTCAGTTTCCTCATTCTCTCGTCTGAAGCCTTTACAATATCTTCTCCTTCAAATAATATTTCCCCAGACTTTATTTCTCCCGGAGGCATAGGAATAAGCCTCATTACTGTCTGGACAGTGACTGATTTCCCTGAACCAGACTCTCCCACTATCGCCAGAGTCTCCCCCCTGTTTACTGTAAAGCTTATATTTCTCAGGGCTTTTACTTCTCCGGCATATGTATTAAAAGAAACACTTAAATTTTTTACTTCCAGTATTTTTTCACTCATTTTTTCTCCTAATCATTCTATTTCTCTTATTCTAATTATATGCTGTCCTGCCTTACCTTATGACCTCAGTTTAGGATTCAGTGCATCATTCATGGCATCTCCCACTATATTGAAAGACAATGTTATTAACGAGATTACCACTGCCGGTATTATAAACAGATATGGATGAGAATTTATATTCGCATAGCCATCTGATACAAGATTCCCTAATGATGCCTGTGGTAGTGGCACCCCCAGTCCTATAAAGCTCAGGAATGCTTCCGTAAAGATTATGTTAGGAATATCTGTTGTCAGCCTTATAATTATTATGCTTAAAGTATTAGGTATAAGGTGCTTTATCATGATCCATAAGAAATTACCTCCCAGAGCCTTTGAAGCCAGCACAAACTCATTTTCTTTTATTTTCATTACTTCTCCCCTTACCAGCAGAGAATAGTTAAGCCACCTTGTCAAGGACATTGCTATGATTATTGTCTTTATACTGTTACCCATAATTACCATCAGTAATATTATATAAATCATTGAAGGTATTATCATTATAACTTCTACTATCCTTGTCATTACCGTATCTACAGCTCCTCCAAAATATCCTGAAATTGTACCGTAGACCGTCCCGAATACTACACATATTGAAGCTGTTATAATAGACAGCATCATAGAAATTCTTATCCCCTGGGAAAGTCTTGCAAACAGATCCCGCCCAAGAATATCTGTCCCAAGATAGTGACCTATCTTTATACCTTTAGCCGGATTCAGGAATACCGTATCTACATTTTGTGCCCTATAGGAATATTTTGTCAGATTCTGTCCGAAAATAGCTAGAAATAGAAACAAGAGTGTAATCCCTAGAAAGGTAAGTGCCATTTTATTCTTTTTAAATCTTCTCCACCCATCCTGCCAGAAAGTTAGGCTAGGTCTGTATATTATTTCACTCTGTGTCCTGTCTGGTCCTACTATTGTAAAATCATCAGCAGTCGGAATATAATCTGAAGTATCATGTATATTTTCATGTAATCTTATTTTTGCTTCTGCTTTTTCCATCTTTACACCTCATCTCCTTTACCAAGTTTAATTTTAGGATCCACCAGGGCATATACTATATCCATTATAATCATCATCCCAATCAGGAATATGGCATAGAATACTGTTACTCCTAGAACCATTGTATAATCCCTGTTAGTAATGCTGTCAATATAATATTTGCCTAATCCAGGTATTGTAAAAGTATTTTCTATTACGAAGGAGCCTGTCAAGACAGCTGCAATTGTCGGTCCCATAACTGTAATTACAGGTAAGATGGCATTTCTCAATGCATGTTTCCATACAATATTCCTAGGTGAAACACCCTTTGCTACAGCAAGCCTTATGTAATCCTGTCCCATAACTTCTATCATCTTATCCCTCAACAGTCTGGCTATAAGGGCAACCGTATAAAGCCCCAGAGATATTACAGGAAGTATCTGTTTATTAAAGGAATCCCATCCTGAAAGACGTATCCTTAGAAAGGAAGGAAATCCAAGCTTATTTATAAAAAAGCCGTTGTGTATGTCAACTGCATATTTCTGCATAAGTCCTGCTATGACAAAGCTAGGTACAGATATTCCTATAATAGCTATTACCATAGCAATCTTATCCTGGTATTTACCCCTGTTAAGTGCCGCTATTATTCCAAGAGGTATTCCTACAGCTAATGCAAATAAAATTGATCTTGCTCCCAAATCTGCAGATGTAGGAAATCCTTCTGCTATTACATCATTTACAGTCCTCCCCCTGTCCTTCATTGATTCCCCTAAGTCACCTTTAGCAATATTTTTTAAATAATACACATACTGTACTCCTAAAGGTTTATCCAGATGATATTTTGCCATAAGATTTTCCTTTATTTTAGGGGGTATCTCCTTCTCACTCTGAAAAGGATCGCCTGGCAACTGATGCAGCAAGAAGAAAGTAATAGTTATTACCATCCACAAAGTCAGTAAGCCTAGCATTATTCTCTTTAATAAAAACTTTAAGATATTCTTCATGTTAAGTTATCTTCCTTTCCTTTTACTCAGACTACAATTATTATTTTTAATGTAATACATATTATATCATTTTTCTAATAAAATAAAAAGGGAGTGTTTTCCTTTCCAATCATATCTTTTAATAAAGATTGTATAAATAATATAAATGATACCATATATATGCATTCCTTATGTCAATTCTTTAT
>JBHACQ010000139.1:0-14138 GCA_041854625.1 Leptotrichia sp.
TATTAGGACAGATGTCTGAAAAAAGAAAGAGGATTATACAGGAAAATTTTATATATATACATATCTTTATGTTTATAAAAATGCTTTATAAAAATTTAGTAAACAAATAGGAAATTAAACTTAACAAATTAAACAAAATATACTATACTTAAATCAAAGTAAAGTAAAAAAAGAAAGATGAAATAAAAAACTTGAAAATAAAAAAAAATAGGGTATAATAATTAATGTTAAAAGATATTTAATAGAGCGGATTCTGGAGGGTATTAAGATGGGAAAAATAGTTGCAATATGCAGAAGCGAAAAAAAGGGAACCCCTAAGACGGAAATAGAAGAAGTTAATCTAATAGAAGAATTTGGACTGGAAAATGATGCCCATGGCGGAAATTGGCATAGGCAAGTAAGCTTCCTTTCCTATGAGAGTATTGAAAATTTTAAGTCCAGAGGTGCAGAAGTTGATTTTGGAAGCTTTGGAGAAAACCTTGTTATAAGTGGACTGGATTTTACGAAAATAAAGCCGGGGGTAAAGCTTGTAGGAGATACTTTTGAACTGGAGATTACTCAAATTGGGAAGGAATGTCATTCAAGATGTCAGATTTTTGACAGAATGGGAGACTGTATAATGCCAAGGGAAGGTATATTTGCAAAAGTAATAAAAGGAGGGAAAATAGGGAAAGGAAGTAATATAGACATAAAGGAAGGGCTATAGAAGGAAAAATTGAAACTGAAGGAGTAGTAAAGTAAGAATGCAAGAGGCTGTATATCTATCATTAAAAATCACAGTAATATCAGTACTGATAACTGCAGTTATAGGAACTGTAACAGCTCACATATTTATAAAATATGATTTTAAATTTAAGGATATAATAGAAACATTAATAGTATTACCGATGTCCCTTCCGCCCTCTGTAATAGGGTATCTGTTACTTATAACTATAGGAAAAAGGGGAATTATTGGGAAATATCTTTATGAATGGTTTGGCTGGAATTTCATATTTACATGGAAAGCTGCCTGTTTTGCGGCAGTGGTCGTGACATTACCATTGATGTATCAGAATGCAAAGCTAGGATTTAAGAATATAGATAATGAAGTTAAAGAGGCGGCTAAAGTAGAGGGAGCTACTTCGAGTCAGATTTTCAGACATATAACTCTTCCTCTTGCATCGGGTGGACTTCTGGCAGGAATTCTCTTATCCTTTATAAGGGCCTTAGGAGAGTTTGGAGCTACGTTAATAGTTGCAGGGAATATACCAGGGCAGACACAGACTATTCCATTACTGATTTATTTTTCAATAGAAAGTGGTGATTACAGGACAGCCAATATACTTATTATATGTATTGTAGCTTTCTGTTTTATGCTGGTAACTTTCGTAAATAAACTGATATCTAGAGAGGAGAAAAAACAAGATGAGTAATAAACTGACACATTTTGATGAAGAGGGGAAAGCTCTGATGGTTGATATAAGCGGGAAAAATGAAACAGAAAGAATAGCAGTTGCAAGAGGGACAGTAAGAATGGAAGAGGAGACGCTGAAAATTGTTAAAAGTGGAAACATGAAGAAAGGAGATGTGCTGGGGACTGCGAGAATTGCTGCAATAACTGCTTCAAAACAGACACATATGCTGATTCCCATGTGCCATAATATTTTATTGACAAATGCAAAAATTGATTTTGAAATAGACGAAGAAAATAACCAGATAATAATAATATCTACAGTAAAGACAACTGGACGTACAGGAGTTGAAATGGAAGCTTTGACAATGGTTTCAGTTGCAGGGCTTACAATATATGACATGTGTAAGGCAGTGGACAAGTCAATGATTATAGGGGAGATAAAATTATTGGAAAAATATGGGGGGAAAAGTGGGGACTGGAAAAGGTAAGAATATGTATTATACATAATTTAAAGAAGGAGAATTAAGTATGAGAAAAATTTTATTAATGGGAACTCTACTTTTAACTGTGTTAAGCTGTGGAACAGGTGATAAAAAAGAGGTGAAAAATGAAAAAAAGGAAGAGATTATCATAGTAAGTGCTGCAGCCAGTTTAAAGAAATCATTGGATGAAATAGCTGAAAACTATAAAAAGGAAAATCCTGATGTTGTATTGAATATTAACTATGGAGGTTCAGGAGCCCTTGAAAAGCAGATTGCAGAAGGAGCACCAGTAGACCTCTTTATATCGGCAGCAAAAAAGAACATGGACAATCTGGATGGAAAAAATTTAATTGTCAAGGAATCTAGAAAAGATTTATTGAAAAATACTCTGGTTTTAATAGTTCCGAATACACATAAGGAAAAAATTGGGAAACTGGATGATGTTAAGAAGGCTGAAAAAATTGCTTTAGGTGAACTTGCTACTGTTCCGGCAGGTAAATATGGAAAGCAGGCATTGGAAAAACTGAATTTCTGGAAAGAAGTAGAAAAAAAGGTAGTATTTCAGAAAGATGTTACAGCAGTTCTGAATATAGTTGAATTAGGAGAAGTAGATGCAGGTATTGTCTATGCTACAGATGCGAAAAAAGCTAAAAATAGTTTTGTGGCAGGGGAATTTCCATCAGATTCACATGATCCCATCGTCTATCCTGCAGCAGTTGTAACAGCGGCAAAGAATAAGGAAGGTGCAGAAAAGTTTCTGAAATATCTGGAAAGTGAAAAAGCAAAGGAAATATTTACAAAAAATGGATTTAAATTTTAGATTTTAAATAAATTGAACTAATAATGAAAGTATAAAGGTGAGATTATGCTGAATAGTATAGAAAACAACAAGGAAACCTGCGATAATGTCAGCAGTATAAATAATAATCTGGTTATAGTAAGAAGCGGTGGAGACATCGCTTCAGGTATTATACAGAGATTATTTAATATAGGATTTAAGGTTATCATACTTGAAATTTCAAATCCTTCTTCAATAAGAAGGGAAGTATGCTTCGGTGAAGCAGTTTACAGGGGAGAAATGACTATTGAAAATATAACTTCAAAACTTGTAAAGGATGTAAATGAAATTGAGGAAACTTTCAAGGAAGGGAAAATACCAGTATTAATAGATGGCACAGGAGAAAATATAGGAAAGTTGAAACCGGCAGTATTAATTGATGCAATACTGGCAAAAAGGAATCTGGGAACAGAAATTGGAATGGCACCTATAACAATAGGAGTAGGTCCGGGATTTTCTGCAGGAAAAGATGTAGATGCTGTAATAGAAACTAAAAGAGGACATACGTTAGGAAAAGTAATTTATGAAGGAGAAGCTATAAGGAATACGGGAATTCCTGGAAATATAGGAGGGTATACTAAGGAAAGAGTTATTCATAGTGAATTTGAAGGAAAAATTGAAAATATATCCAAAATAGGGGATAAAATTGAAAAAGGACAGGTTATTGCCAGAATTGAAGGAAAAGAAGTTAGAGCTAAAATTTCAGGAATATTGAGAGGAATAATAAGAGAAGGATATTATGTGACAGAAGGATTTAAAATAGCAGATATTGATCCAAGGGAAAATGAATATAAGAACTGCTTTACAATCTCGGATAAGGCAAGAAGTATAGGGGGAGGAGCATTAGAAGCCATATTGGTTCTAATGAATAGGAAAGGAATAAAAATAACACTTGGAGGGAAATGATGGATGGCAAGATATTAAAGGAATTGTTGGAAATAGTCGAAAATAATGGGAAGGCAGCATTAGTAACACTGACAGAAATAAAAGGATCTACTCCAAGGGATGAAGGTTCCCTAATGCTTGTAAAGGAGAATGGAAGTATATCAGGCTCCATTGGGGGAGGAAAGATAGAGTATACAGTTATCCAGGAAGCTGTAGAAGCAATAAAAGAGAATAGAAGCAGGGTTTTTGAACATAGCCTGACACCGGAAGGAGATTTACATATGCAGTGTGGTGGAGAAGCTAAAGGATTTATAAAAGTATTTTCTCCAGAAAAGAAACTGATTATTGCCGGTGGAGGGCATGTCGGGGAAAAAGTTCTGGAACTGGCTATTTTTCTCGGATTTAGATGTGAAGTAGTAGACGACAGGGAAGAGTACAGATATAAGGAAAGTCTTCAGAAGGCAGATAGGATAGTAATAGCTCCTTATGAAAAAGCAATAGAGGAACTTAATATAAATGAAGAGACATATATTGTAATAGCAACTAAGGGACATTCAGGTGACCTGGAATTTGTAAAGGCAGCATTAAGGACAGAGGCTAAATATATCGGACTTATAGGAAGTAAGGTGAAGCATGCCTTCATAAAGAAATCATTGGAGGATGCAGGATTTACCAATGAACAGAGGGATAAGATATACGGACCTATAGGACTGGATATTTCCAATCAACATCCAGAAGAAATAGCAGTAAGCATAATGAGCGAAATACTGCTCCTGAAGAACGGGGGAACTTTAAATCATAGGAAAGATATATAAAGATAATTTATTTTAAACTGTCAGGACTGTACAGAAGTAACAGGGATAAACTGTTATTTTTGAGACAGTCCTGATATGTATTTAAGATATGAAATATAATTTTTGAATAAATTATGGGAAATAAAAAATCTGTCAGGATAAAAGGAAATTATAAAAATAGGAAATGATATTCATATGCAGACTGCATAATTTCATGGACTTTTACAAAGGTGCTATACAAAATCAATTAATATTTCAATTTTTCCTGATTCAAGTACGAAAAGTCCTGTTACAGCTATTTCAGGAAGATGCTCATGTATCATATTGACAGCCTTCCGTATATAGCTTCTCTGAGTCTCATCATCTATGGGGCAGCCTGCACAGTCACTATGTCCTGCAACAAAAATATGATCAGATTTATGTTTGTTAATTGAAATAAGGACAATTTTATCTTCCACAGCCTTCAGGTAGTCTTCATAGACAATTTTACTGACAGGTCCTGCATCAGTAATTGTATCCACATATTCATATCTGTAGTTATTTCTTATATATTCATTAATTATATGTATAAATCTCCCATCCATACAGCAAATTAAAGTACAAAACATTGTTATCCTCCTAAATTAAATTATAACTTTATATAGTGTTAATTTTGTGTCAATTCATTTAATTTATTTATCAATTTGTTAAACTATATTTTCTGATATAATAAAATACATTATAACTCTAAAAAAGAAATATATAACTGACATTCTTTAAAAAATCACAATCATTAAGTTAGATTGTGATTTCAAAATTATATTATTCATTTTCATTTTTCTTTCTTCTTTCGGAAAAGAAAATTCCTGTACCGGTTCCACCTAAAAATGCAAAAGTTAATTTCAGAATTTCTATTAATACATCTTTATTTCCTGAGAATAGACATATTGCTACTAATATTAAAAAACTGGGGAAGCCTGCTATAATTATCATTTTTTTAATGTTCTTATTGTCTTTGTTATGTTCTTCTATCATGTTCAGGACTTTCATGTTCATTTCGTATTCTTTTGTATCCTGATCTATAAAATTATTTAATAGCTTTTCAGACTGTTCGGGAGTTAAATTTTTTAAAACTTCCAGAGGTAACGGTCCCGAAAATTCTTGTTCGACTTCCATACTTTTATTTAATTCTTTCATTATGCTTGGAATTTCTTTAAGCCTATTTTCTGCTTTTTTTTGGTTCTCAGAAATATCTAACTGATGTTTTTTATCTTGCATTGATTAAACCACTACTCCTAATAAACTGTTTAAATTTATTTCTATTTTTCTTTACAAATCTATTCTCTACTTTCAGTTCAGAATTTATTACATCAATTTTTATCTTAAAAACAGGAAAACCTATTCTGTCATTCAGTTCTTTTGTTAATTTTGCTACTCTGTTATATTCCAGCAAGAAAGAATCATCATATAAATTTATGTATTTTTTATAAATTACATCCATATTGCTCATAATCATTCCTCCTATAGCTTTTTAAAATTTTTAGTTATTATTTACTGAATAAATTATACCTTTTTTGCTGCAAAAGTGCATCAAAAATTTTCATTTTCCGGATATTTCATTTTATCATTTTTAGATTGATGAACTTATAAACTGAAACTTAATATTTCAGTTGGTTCAGTAAGTCTTTAAGTTGTAATGTCATAAAATATATGATACAATAATTTATAAAAAAAATCTATAAAAAATTTAGGAATTTAAACTTAATTCTATTGTATTTATTGATGAAGATATACTGGATAAGCAGGATGAAAGGAATCTGATGATATGGAAGAAATAATAAAAAAAATAAACGAATTTTCAAAAATTGCCAGAGAAAGGGAACTGACAGAAGAAGAAGCAAGGGAAAGGGAAAAGTATAGGAAAATGTATCTTGAAAAATTTAAGGAAAGCGTAAGAGGGCATTTAGACAGCATAAAAGTTATAAATGTAGACGATGAGGGAAACCGTATTGATGAAAACGGGAATGTAATTTCTCCTGAAGCATAGTATGAAATGTACATGAATCGGAAAATGACGGAGGAGATAGAAATGAAATATAATATGATTCTTTTCGACCTGGACGGAACTCTTGTAGATACTTTGAAAGCGATTGAAAAAACTGTAAATTCCTGCCTTGAAGAAATGGAACTGGAAACATATCTACCAGACCATATTAATGGACTGATAGGTCATGGAGTAGCAGGGATAGTGGACAAGATATTTGCTATGAGAAACTATGATGAAAGGGAAGTAAACCGCCAGATAATGGCTGAAACAATAAGAAAGTATTATGGGAAATATTATAATTATAATGTGAGATTATATGAAGGTATTGACAGTCTGCTTGATTTCCTGAAGGAAAATAATATAAAGATGGGAATAGTGACTAACAAGGACCATAGCCTTGCTATTCAAACAGTCAGAGAAAATCTTTCATTGTGGGATTTTACTGATATAATAGGAGCTGATGATAATAGGCATCCAAGAAAGCCGGATCCATATGGAATAGATAAAATTTCAGGAGAAACAGGTATTCCTAAAAACAGTATATTGTATGTAGGGGATATGGAAGCAGATTTAAAGACAGCAGAAAATGCCGGAGTTGACATAGTATACTGTAACTGGGGATTTGGTAATGCAAAGGGAGAAACAGGTATCCCTGAAGAAATAAAGGTAAATAGTGTTCAGGAGATAATTTCCAAGATTAAGGAAATAAAGCAGTAATAATACAGAGTGACCGGCTACGACTACAACATGTGGGAAGTAAGGGAAGGATGTATATGAAGGATTCTTGTAAAACTAACTGATTCAGGAGAAATATATAATGGAAAAAATTGCAAAGATAATAAGAAGTTTTGAAAATACAGGATATTACGGATATATGTTCTTAGTTGAGTATGAAGGAAAAGAATTTGGTTCCTTTGATGAAAATCCGGACGTAAGAAGTGTAAAATCTGAATTCAGGAAATTACTTCTGAAAAACGGAATATCTGTATTCAAGGGCATCCAGCAGGCCGGCAGGACTGATAAGGATGTTAATGCTGCAGGAAACATACTGTATATTAATTCCAGATGTCTTATTGAATTTTCAGAATTAAAATATAGGGAAGCTGACGGACTGAAAATAAGAGATGTAAAAAAGACGGTTCCTTTTCTAGAATTTCCAGAAATGATAAGAAAGAGACATTACGTCTATAAGTATCCGGAAAATATGGTAAGAAATAAGCAAGAAAAAATACAGGATATATGTAAAGAAGTTTCAGGAAAAAGAGATTTTAAGGAGTTTACTTCAAAAAAAGGAGAAAAGCTGAAAAATCATATAAGAGAAATAAAAGTGGAATATAAAGATGGAGAACTATATTTTGAAGGGGATGGATTTTTACCTCAGCAGGTAAGGATTATGAGTGGATATATACTGAACGGGAAAAAGAAGCCCTTAGAGGGTGTGTATCTTACACTGGAAAAAGTGGAGCTTACTGATGAAATGGAAAAACTTATTCTCAGAAAGGTCAGCGTACTTCCAGATGAATTACGAGATGGAGAGGAACAGGAATTATATGAGACTTTCAAGGATATGGAAAGAATAGAAAAAAACCATTATTTTTATGTGTTTTATGTTAATCCGGAAGACAAGGGGAAGATTATAGGGAAAAAAGGAAAGAACATAAAAAAACTGAAAAAAATATTTGGAGATATTCTTATAAAAGAACTGAAAAAATAGAAAATATATGTAAATCTAAGAAAAGAAAGATATAATTATAGAATAGGAACAATAAATGAAAATAATAAAATATATTATCAGAAAAGGGACAGAATATCTGTTTCCTTATATTGATGAGAAATTTTTAAAAAATTCTATAAATATTTTAAGTGAAGAAGAAAGGACTCTGTTCATGAAAATGGAGAATTATGACATAGCCCATTCACTTGAAGTATATAGGAAAATAAAGGAAACAGAACTTGGAGGAGACATTGTATATTTGAAGCTGGCACTTCTACATGACTGTGGTAAGGGGAAAGTTCCATTAATATTAAGAGCTGCTCATAAGATGGGAATAAGAACATCTTTAAGGGAGCATGCCCTGAAGGGATACGAAAAGATAAAGGAATATGACATGGAGCTGGCAATATTGATAAAAAACCATCATGTAGAAAATTATTCAGAAAAAATGAATGTCTTTCAGGCATGTGATGATGAATGCTGAGCTTGAGAATATAAGTTTGAATAGAAATAATAACTTAAGGAAAGAAGAATGGAAAATTTTGCTTTGGAAAATGATTCTGAATTTAATGAGTATATAGAGTATACAGATTCAGACAGGATGATATTAAGTGTAGCTGGAGGAAGTGAAAATAAAAGGATAGATAGTTTTATTGCTGAAAATACAGAATTTACGCGTACACGGATACAGTATCTTATAAAGGAAGGGAATATAACTGTAAATGATAGAAAGGTGAAGGCATCATATAAGCTTGAAAAAGATGATGTAATTACAATAGTTATTCCTGAAATAGAGAAGACTGAAATAATTCCTGAAAACATTAATATAGATATTGTATATGAAGATGAAGACATTGCAGTTATAAATAAACAGGCAGGACTTGTAGTTCATCCTGCACATGGTCATTACAGCGGGACTCTTGTAAATGCCCTCCTTTATCATATCAGAGATCTTTCAGGAATCAATGGGGAGCTGAGGCCAGGGATTGTCCATAGGCTGGATAAGGATACAAGCGGTCTACTTATAATAGCTAAAAATGATAAGGCACATTCAATCCTTACCAAAATGTTTCAGAATAAGGAAATTAGAAAAACATATCTGGCAGTTTTGAAAGGAAAGCTTAACAAGAATGAAGGAAGAATAATAACTCAGATAGGAAGAGACAGGAATGACAGGAAAAAGATGGCAGTTGTCAGTGGACATGAAGGTGGAAAAACGGCAATTACAAACTATAGGATAATTTCCCAGAATGAAGTTTCAACTTTTGTAGAGGTTAATATTGAAACAGGGAGAACCCATCAGATAAGGGTACATATGAAATATTTAGGATATCCTATATTGGGAGACTGTATATATGGAAGAAAAGACAGTGAAAAGCGTCAGATGCTTCATGCATACAGTCTGGAGTTTAACCATCCTGTTACAGGAAGACTTATGAAAGTTAAGGGAGAACCTCCAGAAGATTTCAAGAAAGTACTTAACAGGATGAATTTTCAGATAAGAAAAGCAGATGATAAGAATGAATGACCTGAAAAAATTTGATGACAGCTATAGAAAGATAGTATTAGGAGTAGATGAGGCAGGAAGAGGACCGCTTGCAGGACCGGTTGTAGCTGCAGCTGTAATAGTAACAGAATATTTTGAAGAACTTTCTGAAATAAACGATTCAAAAAGACTTACAGAGAAGAAAAGAGAAAAGCTGTATGACCTCATAATGGAAAAATGTGTGGTGGGAATAGGAAAAGCAGATGAAAAAGAAATTGATGAAATAAATATATTAAATGCAACATTTCTTGCCATGAGGAGGGCGATAGGGAATATTTCTGGAAATAAAGGATATGATATAGTCCTAGTTGACGGTAATCATAGAATAAGAGAATATGAAGGAATCCAGGAAGCAGTAGTTAAAGGAGATTCTAAATCTCTTTCCATAGCAGCAGCTTCTATAGTTGCAAAAGTTACAAGGGACAGAATACTTGTTGAGATGGACAAGGAGTTTCCTGAATACAGATTTGCAAAACATAAAGGATATGGAACGAAGCTTCATAAGGAAATTCTGATTTCTAAAGGAGCCTGTAAATATCATAGAAAGACCTTCTTAAAAAAAATTTTTTTGGAAGGTGAGGAACAGGAAAAAGATGAAAAGGACAGGGGGTTAAAACTTTTTTAATGAAGAAGAGGGAAATAGGGTTTAAATACGAGGAAAAAACTAAATTATTCCTGATTTCAGAAGGATTAATATATCTGGAAAGTAATTTTTATACGAAATTTGGTGAGATAGATCTGATTTTTCTGGAGGAAGACAAGGAAACGATAATATTTGTTGAAGTGAAATATAGGAAAAACAGTAATTATGGAGAATCCTTGGAAATGATTAACTGGAAAAAGCAGGAAAAGATAAAGGCGGCATCACAGATATTCATAGCTAAAGTCAACTGGAAGGGAAATATCAGGTATGATGCTGTAGGAATAACTAAAGACAGGTATGGAAAAGAAAATATAAACTGGATAAAAAATGCATTTTGAGGTGAAAGTATGAAAAATCATGAGAAATGTTTAAAATGCGGGTCTACTTCATGTGAAATAAAGACAATCGCAATACCCGCTAAGAAACTTACAGGAGCTAAGATTTCATTAGACAGCTTCTATTTAAAGATATGCCAGAACTGCGGATATACGGAAATGTACTCAGCAAAGGTAATTGAAAAGGCAAAAGAGCCTGTTAAAGGGTATTGAAGAAGTTTCTGAAAATATTATTTTTTCTTTTAGAAAAGTACTGTTTAAAAACAAGGACATAATTTCAGGGGAGGAATTAGCTGAGGCAGGGATAGTATCAGAAAAGACAGAAGGCAGGCTGGCAGAATTAAAGAAATTAAGGAAATTAAATAACATATATTATGTCTGGGATTATAACAGTGAATTTAAGAGGCTGATTTTTTCCTATAAGTATGACAGGAAAAAGAGTCTGGCAAAACTGATAGCTAAACTTATAAGAGAAGAACTTCAGTTTGTGCTAAAAAGGGAAAAAATAGATTTTATAGTAAGTGTACCTATAAATAGAAAAAGAGAAAATGAACGGGGATACAATCAGGTGGATGAAATATTGGAAAAACTGGATGTAAACTACATAAAAATAAGAAGGACAAGAAATACTGAAAAAATGCATAAGCTGTTAAATGAGAAATTAAGGGAAGAAAATATAAAGGGGAGCTTCAAGGTTGACAGCAGGATGAATTTTAGCGGGAAAAAGATACTTCTTGTAGATGACATTGTTACAACAGGAGCAACATTGAGGGAAATAAAGAAAAGTATCTTAAATAATAATAACACTTTAAATGAAAAAGGGAAAACGGAAATTATAGTTTTCTGTCTGGCAGCAGCCAGGGAAATTAAATTAAATAGAGGAGAAATATGAAATTATCTAAATTAAGGGCAGCAGTACCTATATGCACATTGATAATGTGCAGTCTTTCCTTTGCAGAGCAGGCAGTTAATAAGGATACAGGAGAAAAAACTGTCAAAAATCTGACAAAGTATAGTCAGAGAAATGACGGATATATTGACACAGGAGCCTTACTTCATGAAGAAACACCTGATTTCAGAATTGAAGATGGAGGTAATGTAAGAATACTTCTGAAAACTAAGAATAATGATGTTTATTCGGCTGAAGTTATTTACGGTACAGAAAAGAAGATGATGAGAGGCATTGGAAATTATGGAGGAGATGAAATATTTTCAGCAGAAATACCAGGATATGTCGGAGAATACTATTTTAAAGTAACTGATGGGAAGGAAAAATATTATTACGGAAAGAATATAAGCAAATCTGAACATAATATAGAGAAATTCACCTATAAGAAGTCAGACAGTCTTACCTATATTCCAGACTGGGCTAGAGGAACTTCGGGATATCAGATTTATATAGACTCCTTCAGGAATGGAAATGTGGACAATGACCCGATTTTTAATGAATTTGGAACAGATGATTTTTCTCCTCCAGAAGGGGAAATACGTTCAGGAACTTTGAAAAAGGATCTGGTAGGTGCAGAATGGGGCGAAGGAAACTATTCGTTTTCAGTAAATGAATGGAATGGTAATTATGAAACAAAGAATGAATGGGAAGAAAATGCCTTAAATGACGTAAGGAACTATACAAGATACTACGGAGGAGATCTGCAGGGGATAAAAGAAAAACTGGATTATCTGAAGGATCTGGGAATAGGGTATATTATTATATCTTCGCCCTTCTATTCACTGTCTAATCATAAATATGACACTATTTATTTTAACCATGTAGATCCTTATTTTGGATATATGGAACAGACAGGGACAAATAAAGGGCTAGATATAAAGGGTAAGGTACATAACAAAAATGGAGATAAGGAACTTAACCTGCTTATATATAACCCTGAAACAAAGAAGAACCTTCTTAATGAAAGCCTTACAGATTCAAATACATGGGTATGGACAGATTCGGATCTTGAACTGGCAAGCTTAATAAAGGAAGCTCATGAAAAAGGTATAAAGGTAGTGATGGAAGTAGCTCCGGACACTGTATCAGGAAAATTTTTTGCATCGATGAATACAGAGTATAAAGGCTGGTATATGGAAGGAGAAGATTTAAGATTGAATCTGGGGAATGTTCCTACAAGGGAATATATAGAAGCTTCATTAAAAAAATGGGTTCTAGGTCCTGACGGGACATTCAAGGAAAATATCTATGATGATGGGATAGACGGAATAAGATATGTTTATTATAGTGAAAAAAATAAACAGCATCTTGCTGACATAACAGAAAATCTGAAAAAATATAAGAAGGATCTACTAATAACAGGAGAATTTTCCCAGAAATTTGCAGAAGATATAAATGAAGGTATTTACGACAGCGGAACAGATTACAATATAGTGAATAACCTCATAAAATATACTGTAAATACTAATTCGAATTATAAAATGGGAAGTGTGGAGTTTGCAAGTAAGTTAAATGAAATTTATAATAAATATTCAAAAGAAAGATTTAACCTGACACAGATCTATCTCGGATCCCTGGATACAGACAGGATATACAGCAGTATCATAAATCCTGATAGGGTATTTGACAGGAATAACCAGTCAGATCAAGGCTACTTAAATATACGTCCAGATTTATATGACAGCAGTTCTGTACAGAAGTTGAAGAGGATAGTGGCAGTCCAGCTGATGCTTCCGGCAACTCCTGTAATTTACTATGGAGATGAGAAGGGAATGTGGGGTGCTGACTCTCCGAGAAACAGAAAACCTATGATCTGGGAAGACTATGCACCATATGAAAATGAGACAGATGGACTTTTAAAATACGACATTAATAAACTTAGGGAATTGTCACAGAAGGTAGAAATAAATGAGGTTCAAAAGACAGTATCTTATCCTATGGAAAAAAATGATGATATAGAAAATCATTATAGGACTTTACTTAAGATAAGGGAAGAAAATAGACAGCTGTTTAAAAATGGAAAACTCAGGATACTGGAAGTATATGGCGATTCCAAAACTAAAGATAGGATAGATGCAGAAATACAGGATTATTTAAATGAAGAAAAAAGGAAAGCTAAGACATATCAGAATAAGGATATTTCTCCACAGCGTCCAAATGTTGACTTCATAACATATGAAATCTATGACGGAAAAAGTTCTATGGTAGTAGTAGTAAATAACAGCAGTGATTCCTATCCGGTCAGACTGAAAGTTCCTAAGCTATTTGGATTCTACGAAAACAAACTGAATGGTAAAGAAGTCTACTCTATTTCTGATAAGAAGATAGAGGCAATATTAAAACCGTATGAAGTAAAGGTATTATACAGTAATGACAGCAGTATTCTGGATTCTTTCAGTAAATAGGATAAGCGTGAGATAAAATGACCGGCTATAAATTACAGAATAATGAATAATATTGGATAATTAATTCCTGATATAAAATGAAAAGGACTATATTTTAAAAGTGATTTTTCAAGATAGATAAGAAAACA
>JBHACQ010000140.1:0-5928 GCA_041854625.1 Leptotrichia sp.
ATTTTTCATATTCATACTTCTTCTTTACTATAAAAAAAGCTGAACTCAAAAATTTTCATTTTGAGACAGCTTTATTTTAAAGTTAAAATAGCCTTCATTAGACTTGATTAAATAAAAATTACTGTAATTTCCTAAAATAATCAGTTCCTCAATTACAACCTGTTATTTTCCAAGAACAGAAATTCTCTGTCCTATATGATTTCCTTTTTCAATTTCATCAACCATTGCTACTGCATAGTCAGCATAGCTTATAAAGCTTTCACCTTTCTCATTTACAGTAAAGACTTCACCTGCAAGTATATATTCTCCTGTTTTCGGAGCATTAAAATCAAATTCTCCTGCCGGACTTATATATGTCCATTTTACATCATTTCTTTTTCTTAATTCTGCCAATCCCTGTTTCATTGCTGTTGCAGTAGGGAGATATTCTTCAGGAAAATCAGGGGTTTCACATATCTGTGTAGTCAGGCTTTCATCTGTATAGAGACTTCCTGCTCCCCCAACTGCCAGCAGCCTTGTATCAGTTCCTGATAGTAAGTCGCTAAGGTGCTGTAATGATGTAATGTGCTGCTCCCTAGTTTCAGGTGTCCATGCTGCAAAAGCTGTAACTACGGCATCAAATCCTGATAAATCTTCTTTTGTTAAATCAAATAAATCTTTTTTTATAGCATTCTGTGCTATCGTTTTATTTCCTTCCCTTACAACTGCTGTTACTTCATTCCCCCTTTCCACAGCTTCTTTCACAATTAATCTTCCTGCCTGTCCATTTGCGGCTATAACTGCTATTTTCATAATAATCATCTCCTCTATATTCATTTTCAATATTATTATATATTTATCTGTTTCAATTGTAAAGTAAGCACTTTTTAGTAATATAGTTTCTATTAGGTACCATTTGATAGAAATAGCCAATTGGACGGAACAAAAAATTTTTCTATTTACAAAATTTAAAATTATAGTATAATAATATTACAGATTGAAACTTAGTTTCTAAAAGTAATTAAGTTTAATTAAAATTATAAATGGAGGGTGATAAAAATGCAGAATAAGAAATTGCCTGACTGTCCGGTGGAAGTGACACTGACTCTGATTTCTAATAAATGGAAGATATTGATAATAAGGGATTTGCTTGAAGGGACAAAAAGATTTGGGGAATTAAAAAAATCTGTTACAAATATTTCACAGAAAGTATTGACTTCAAACCTGAGGGAAATGGAAGAAAATAATCTGCTTACAAGGAAAGTCTACCCTGAAGTTCCCCCAAAGGTGGAATATTCTTTAACGGAAATAGGAAAAAGCTTAAGTCCTTTGCTTGATGCAATGGATGAATGGGGGACAGGATATAAGGAAAAAAAGCATAATAAGGAAAAGGAAACGGTAAATAGATAATAAGATATTATAAAATAATATACTTTTTTGAAAATTAAAAAGTACAAAAAAGGACTAATATCAAGGAGATATCAGAAGATGAGCTTAAAAACGGCAATTTACTGTGTAAGTAAGAATGGTTACAACATATCCTTAAATATAAGGGAGAAAGTCTATAAAGACAGTGACATATATGTATCTGAAAGGGTATACAGCACTCTGGGGCTGGAAGCACAGAAACCGGAGAAAATCAATAAAATAGAAGGAAGACTTGCAGATCTTGTATCTGTTACCTTTGCAGCATATGATTTACATATATTTATAATGGCAACGGGGATAGTAGTAAGGGTGATAGACGGGAAAGTGACTACTAAGGACAAGGATCCGGCTGTAATTACAGTAGATGAGCAGGCAAACTTTGTAATTTCCCTCCTTTCGGGACATCTTGGGGGAGCAAATGAGGAATGTAGGAAAATTGCATCTGGAATAGGAGCTGTACCTGTAGTAACAACGGCAACAGATGTAAGCGGGAAGATTGCTGTAGATACATTGTCTCAGAAAATAAAGGCAAAGCTGGAGAATCTGGAAGGAGCCAAAAGAGTTACTTCACTGATTGTAAATGGAGAAAATGTGAGCCTCCATCTGCCGGAGAATATTGTCAAGGTCAATGAGAATTCATCCGGAGCAATAATAATATCCAACAGGAGGAGAATAGAAACTTCAAAAATTATACCACAGAATATAGTATTGGGGATAGGGTGTAAAAGAGGGATAACAAAGGAACATATTATAGAAAAACTGGAATATGTAATGGAAAATCAGAATCTTGAACCGTCTTCCATAAGAAAGGCTGCTTCAGCATGGGTAAAATCAGATGAGAAAGGACTTCTGGAAGCGATGGAAAATTTAAATATCCCGATAGAGTTTTTTGAAAAGGAAGAAATTTTGGAAGTTGAAGATTTGATTGAAGATAAATCGGAGTATGTGAAAAAGACAATAGGAGTATACGGGGTTTCAGAACCCTGTGCCTATCTGGCATCAAGCAGGAAGGGGAAATTCCTTGTGAAAAAGATAAAGCTGGAGGGCATGACTCTTTCTATTTTTGAGGAAGACATATAGATGATTGTAAAACCGATATACTTCCTGAAAGACTAAAAAGTACCGAAAAAGGGAAGATATAAATCAGGAATATTAGGAGCTGGAAATATGATTACTACATTATGTTATCTTGAAAGAGACAGTAAATATCTCATGCTGCACAGAACAAAGAAGGAAATAGATATAAATAAAGGGAAATGGCTAGGAGTCGGGGGGAAGCTTGAAAATGGCGAAACACCTGAACAGTGTCTAAAGAGGGAAGTCATGGAAGAAACAGGATATGAGCTGAAGAGCTATGACTTTAAAGGAATTGTAATATTTAACTATAATGAAGAAGAACCTTTATTTATGTATCTCTATACAAGTTCGGATTTTTGTGGTGTTCAGAAGGAATGCAGTGAAGGAGAGCTGAAATGGATTGATAAGAATGAAATTTTAAATCTTAATTTATGGGAAGGGGATAAGATATTTCTGGAGCTTCTGTTTAGGGATTCACCATTCTTCTACCTGAGCCTGGACTATGAGGATGATAACCTGACAGGTTCAAAACTGGAATTCAGGAAAGAATACAGCTGTTTTGAAGTTTTTGTTCCAGAAGACTATATTGAGAAGATTATTAAAAATATACAGAGATATTCCCTCCTTACAGAAGGATTCTATGCAGATGTCTATTCTGTTACAGATACTATAGGCCACTGGAAGACTTTAGAAGGGGGAAATCCTTTTGACGGAGAAGTAGGGAAAGAAAGCAGTGCTTCTGAAAAGATAATAAAATTCAGGGTAAGGCGGGAATTTGAAGAGCTGGCATATTATCTTGCAAAGGAAGCCCATCCTTATGAAGCTCCAGTCATTAATGTATTCCGGATGGAAGGGATATAAGAAATAAATCTAAATGTTGTATTAATAGAGTTTATTCTATAGCACAAGGACACTCGTGATTTTAGTCGTGAGAGTTTCAGAACCGATAAAAAATCAATTATATTTAAAGGAGGATTTACTTATGAAATTTTCATATAAAGAAAAAGGAAACGGTGAAGTTATTGTATTGATTCATTCTTATCTGTGGGATAGTGAAATGTGGAAGGAGCAGTTTGATCTGTTAAGTGAAAGGTATCACTGTATTGCCATTGATCTGCCAGGTCATGGAAAAGAAAATCCTGCTCTTGGAAAAGGATACTCCTTGACAGATTTGGCAAGAGATGTTGCAGGATTGATTGATGAAAGGGGTATCGGAGACTTTCACTATATAGGGCTTTCTGTTGGAGGTATGCTGGCACCATATTTATACGAATTAAAGAAAGATAATATGAAATCAGTCATCATGATGGACAGCTATTCCGGTCCGGAAGGAGCAGAAAAGCATGCACTTTATTTT
Source organism: Leptotrichia sp. (assembly GCA_041854625.1). GTDB lineage: Bacteria > Fusobacteriota > Fusobacteriia > Fusobacteriales > Leptotrichiaceae > Leptotrichia_A. The sequence continues at coordinate 3,842 of JBHACQ010000140.1, forward strand.
AAACTGCTGGATATGATAGAGGAGTATCAGATGATACCTGAACCTATGGCAGTTCAGATTGCAGATATGTTCTTTGCGAAAGACAGATGCAATGCTGAAAATGAAAATTATTCTAAATTTTTAGACAGGCTGAAGAGTTTTGATAAAGACAGGATAAGAAATATAGTTACTCTAGGAAGAGCGATATTTGGAAGGGAAAACAGGCTAGATATCCTGACTGGAATGCAATGCCCCCTATATTTCATAGCCGGTGATGAAGATGAGCCTAGACCGCCAAGGGAAAGCCTTGAAATGAGTAAGTTAAATAAGAATTCGGAATATATAGAAGTTCCTCATGCAGGGCATATATCAAATCTGGATAATCCTGAATATGTAAATGAAGTTTTTAAAAGAATATTTAATATTATGTAAAGGAGATGTAGTCGAGAGTGTTGTATAATGGCTGCAGCACTTAAAAAAAATAAAAAACATTTAATTTTTATCACACTTTTTTACAGAATAATGTGATTTTCATCACACTTTTTTGCAAAAAAATGTGTGTTTCATCACATTAATTGCATAGAATGTGTTATAATATAAAAAACTGAAAAAAGTTGGTGGTGAATATGGAGCGCTTTATTCTAAAAGAACTGGTGGAATGGAAAAATTCAAAATATAGAAAACCTTTGATTTTAAAAGGAGTTAGGCAAGTTGGGAAAACCTGGATATTGAAAGAGTTTGGTAAAAAATATTATAAAAACGTGGCATACTTTAATTTGGATGAAAATCTGGAATATAAACAATTTTTTGAGACTACAAAAGATATAAAAAGAATATTACAAAATTTATCTTTAATTAGTGGAGAAAAAATTGAAGCAGAAAAGACTTTAATAATTTTTGATGAGATACAGGACTGCCCTGATGTGATAAATTCTTTGAAATACTTTTATGAAAATACGCCTGAATACCATGTAGCATGTGCTGGTTCTCTATTGGGGATTACTTTGGCAAAGCCTTCGTCCTTTCCAGTTGGAAAAGTGGATTTTTTGAATATTTATCCAATGAATTTTTTAGAATTTCTTTTGGCTAATGGAGATAAAAATTTAAAATTATTTATGGACAGTGTTGATGAAATTGAAAATATACCGATAGCATTTTTTAATCCTCTGTATGAAAAACTGAAAATGTATTTTATTACAGGTGGAATGCCTGAACCTGTCTATATGTGGACTCAGGAAAGAAGTACCGAACTTATGTTAAAAAGCTTGAATAATATAATTGAAGCATATGAAAAAGATTTTGCAAAGCATCCGAATATAAGGGAATTTCCTAAAATTTCAATGATATGGAAGTCAATTCCTTCACAATTGAGTCGTGAAAATAAAAAATTTATTTATAAAGTTGTAAAAGAAGGAGCGAGAGCAAGGGAATATGAGGATGCTCTAGGGTGGCTTGTTAATGCTGATTTAGTTTCAAAAGTATATAGAAGTACAGCACCTAAGATACCTATTTCGGCATACGATGATTTGAGTGCATTTAAAATATATTTAGTGGATGTAGGACTTTTAAATAGGCTATCATTATTATCTCCGGCAGCTTTTGGTGAAGGGAATAGACTTTTTACAGAATTTAAAGGTGCACTGACAGAAAACTATATTTTACAAAGTTTAATAAATCAATTTGAAGTAAAAGCACGTTATTGGACGGACAACATACATGAAGTAGATTTTTTAATTCAATTTGAAAATAATATATTTCCTATCGAAATAAAAGCGGGGAAAAATATAAAAAGTAAAAGTTTACAAAAATTTGGAGAAAAATATAGTGAAGAAACGAAATTAAAAATCAGATTTTCCTTAGATAATTTGAAATTAGATAACAATGTTTTAAATATACCGCTTTTTATGGCGGATTATACGCGAAAATTAATAGAAATAGTCATGAAAGACCCAAATAAACTTTAATAATGAATAGAAATATTGAAAGTTAATCCGAGTGCAATTTTGTTCATAGAACTGAAATTGAAGATGAATTTTTTTATTAAAAAATGACACTTAAAAAAGAATTACAGAAAATGAGAAGGGAAAATAGAAATGAAAAAATTATTA
>JBHACQ010000141.1:0-2579 GCA_041854625.1 Leptotrichia sp.
GAGGCTTTATTCTTCCTGCTGAAGCTGATTGCAGAATTCAAGGTCATAGAATTCCTGGTATCCAAAAAGGACATAGAAATAGACAGGAACGTAAGGAAATACATAAGGACGATGGTAACAAAGTTCAACAAGTATTTCCTGCCTGAAGCAAAAGAAATAATAGAATCAGCAGAATACGACCCTGTTGGCTATAAGAAAACAATAGCCGAATTCAGGGAAGCTGGGCTGATTCCTGAAAAAAAGAGGAGGAGAGGGTAAAATAATATGAAAACGACATTGACGGTAAAGGAAGCAAGTGAATTTACTGGAATGTCGGAAATGATGATAAGAATAGGATTAAGAAAAGGAATTTTTGACTTTGGTTATGCCGTTAAAAAAACTGATGACAAAAATTCAAAATATACGTATAATATACAAAAGGCAGGGGTTGAAAAATATGTCGGCTTAAGCTATGAAACATGGCTTGAGTCACAAAAAGGAGAACTCTTATGAGACAACCGAATGGAGCTGGAAGTGTTATCAATTTGGGAAAAAATAGGAGAAGACCCTATGCCGTCCGTGTCACTGTAGGATTCAAGGATAACGGCAAGCAGATTTTTAAATATCTCGGATATTTTAAGACAAAAAAAGAAGCTTTACTTTGCTTAAGCGAGTATAATTCGGATCCGTATGATATTGACATGAAAAAAATAGTTTTTGAGGAAGTTTTCAAAAAATTTTACGAAGTACAGAAAAATAGAGTTTCAGAGCAAAGGCTAAAAAATTACAGAAGTTTGTTTAACCGTCTGAAACCGATTGCTAGCTTTAAAATAACAGAATTAAAAACTCTGCAGCTTCAAAATTTTTTTGATACCTTAAACGACCTGTCGCCGAATTATGTCCGTGAAATTAAAAGCTTATGCGGTCTGATATTCAGATACGCTATGCAGATGGACATAATAAACAAAGATTATTCCAGATTTCTGATTTTGAGGAAATTTGAAAAAGTCAAAGAAAACAAAATTTTTACAGAAGAGGAACAGAAAAGACTTTGGGAAAATTTAGAAATAAGAGGAGCAAAAGAAGTTTTAATACTGATTTACACAGGATTCAGAGCAAGCGAATTCCTGCAAATCAGGAAAGAGAACATTGATTTTGATAACTGGACTATCAAAGCAGGACTTAAAACATAAACATAATGTTGTTCAGGTTGATAATGGTGGTGTTACTTATTTAGGGGAGTTATTGAGTTTGTCTGATGTTAAATTAATGCAATACACAGGACTTAAAGACATCGCTGGATATGAAATCTACGAGGGAGATATAGTCAAAGATGTCTCTGATGGTATAGTAGGGTATATTGAATATTCAGATGGAGGATTTGTCATAGTCTATGACGATATAATGGAAAAGCTAAGTGCAGACGAATCTGCATATTTAGAAGTCGTGGGGAATATTTTTGAGAATCCAGAATTACTGGGAGAGGATTAGGATGAGGACAATCAGGAAAAAGAAAATGAAGAGAAAAGAGATAAAGAAGGAGCTGGATAAGAACAGCGACTTCCATCTCCTGATGTTCGCTATCTACTGGACAGCTGGAACACTTTTGAAGAAATTCAGATTACATAACCAGCTGGGAATTATAACAGATTCAGAGTGTCAGACGATACGTCCTGAAGACATAAAAATCAAATCCCTGAAAAACTACATGATTCTTTCAGAATTTCCATACATGAAAGAGACAATTGCATATGTAGTTAAAAGCATGATAATGCTGAACAGTACTTCCCCTAACCTGGAAAGTAGAATATATAAAGATGAACAGCTAGGGGCAACATATCATGCAATGGCTAAAGAAAGCACCAATATATTACTTCAGAAATGGAGAAATAACGTCAGAAGCGTTGACAATGAGACACATGAGGCTTTATTCTTCCTGCTGAAGCTGATTGCAGAATTCAAGGTCATAGAATTCCTGGTATCCAAAAAGGACATAGAAATAGACAGGAACGTAAGGAAATACATAAGGACGATGGTAACAAAGTTCAACAGGTATTTCCTGTCTGAAGCAAAAGAGATAATAGAATCAGCAGAATACGACCCTGTAGGCTACAAAAAAATAATAGACGAATTCAGGGAAGCTGGGCTGATTCCTGAAAAAAAGAGGAGGAGAGGATGAAAACAAAAAAACACTTTTATTTTGTAGATGATATTTGTAAAATCTTAGGTTTTAGTAAAAGTGAATCCTACAAAATAATACGGGAACTGAACGCTGAATTAGAAAAGAAAGGCTATAAAACGAACAGAGGCAGAATAGTTGCTTCGTATTTTGAAGAAAGATACAAAATAGTGTAGGTGACTTATATGTCTGTTTATAAAGAAAAAAAAGACAAAAAATGGAAAGTTGAGATAAGAACAGTTGATCCCACAGGAAAAGCAATTAGAAAAAGAAAGAGTGGCTTTAATACGAAAAAAGAAGCTCAAAATTGGGAAAATGATTTCTTACAAAAAATCTGTTCACAATCAAATATGTCATTTAAGTCTATGTACGAAATCTATATGGAAGACTTAAAACTTAAGGTAAAATATAGTACCCTTCA
>JBHACQ010000142.1:0-13736 GCA_041854625.1 Leptotrichia sp.
CTTATTATACAGAGAGTTAAATCTGCTAAAATGTTTGTAAACGGTGTCTATAAAAATGAAATAAAACAAGGTATCGTCGCTTTCTTAGGTATTACTCATAATGATACTTTAAAGGAAATTAACTACTGTATCGACAAACTAATTAATCTCAGAATTTTTGACGATTCAGACGAAAAGCTTAATTTATCTCTTCAGGACATTGAAGGAGAACTTCTTGTCGTAAGTAATTTTACTATTTATGGTAATACTAAAAAAGGACGGAGACCAGATTATTTAAATTCTGCACCTGCAGAAACAGCTAGGCATCTTTATAATTTATTCATTGAAAAACTTTCTGAAAAAAATGTTCCTTTTAAGACAGGAGATTTCCAGGAACATATGGAGATACATGCGGTAAATGATGGTCCTGTAAATCTTATTATAGAAACATAAATTTATTAGAGAAAGTAGGTAGGAATATTTTATGAGAAAAAAAAATATTATTTTAATGTCCTTATTTTCTTTATTTGCACTTAGCTGTTCGACCATACAGGAGAAATTCAGCACAAAAAGGCGAAACAACAGTCCAAAGGAAGAAAATCATATTACAGAGAAAAACAATAAGAATTCTACAAACCGTAACAGAAATAACAGGAAAAATTCTAAAAGTACTTCCCGTTCTGAAGTTTCACATATATTTTCAGAAACTCTTAGTAATGACAGTCTTGTTATGTCAAAGATAAATGAAATACATGAGAAAAATAAAGAAATTTTTGTTAATGGTAACTCTGAAGAACTATATACAGCAAAACTTCAAAATGCTCTTCTAACTTCATTTAAAAACTGGAAAGGGACTAGATATTCCCTGGGAGGAGATTCTTCAAGAGGGATTGACTGTTCTGCCTTAACACGTAGAGTTTACCGTGAAGTCTTCAATTACGAACTTCCACGTGTTACTAAAGACCAGATTAAGACAGGAGCTCATGTATCAAAATATAACTTAAAACCTGGGGATATTTTATTTTTCAGACCAGAAGGGAAATATAATCATACTGCTGTCTATTTAGGAAACTCTCTTTTCATAAATGCTTCCTCATCAAAAGGAGTTATACTTTCTTCTTTAGAAAACAGCTACTGGAAGAGGTATTTTAAGTATGGAGTGCGAGTCAGTAATATAAGGGCTGATGTCTAGATATTATTTTATCCAGTTATCTAAAAATTTGAAAAGGAACTGTTGAAATATGGAATTATAAGTTTTATTCCAATATATTCTATTTAACAGTTCCTTTTTTATATTTCTATATTCTAATAGTTACCTCTCTCTTGACCTATAGTCGTTGTTCCTCCATGTCCTGGATATACTGTTACATTTTCCGGTAGCAGCATCAGCTTAGCTATAGACTTCTTCAAATCTGGCATACTTCCTGTAGGAAGATCTGTCCTCCCATATGTCATTTTAAAGATTGTATCTCCGGATATAAGAAGCTTTTCAGCTTCATTATAGAAACAGATTCCTCCATGAGTATGTCCAGGAGTCTCTATCACTTTAAAGTCAAATACTTCATCATTTTCACTTAACTTGATAACTTCCACATTTTTAGACAGTTTGAAATCCAGATCCAGCCATATTGACAGTGATAATGTCGAGTCATATAAAAAATCAGAATCCTTTTTACTGACATATACCGGAACATTCTTATAGTCAATAATTTCTGGAATTCCAATTATATGATCATAGTGCCCGTGTGTGAGAAGAATTCCCAGAAGCTCCAGTTTCTTTTCACTAATATAATTTATTACCGGAGACATGTCATAGCCACCTGGATCAACAACATAACACTCTTTACCGTTATCCACTACATAACTGTTTCCCTGTGTTCTCTGATTAATAAACAATTCCACATTCATTTTACTCTCCTTTTCTTGAAATATACACATCCATTTGAGGATATGGTATTTCAATATTGTTTTCATCAAATTTTATTTTTATTTTCTCATTCAATCTAAGCTTTAAATTAAAATAATTTTCACTTTTAGTATACACATAAACACAGAAAATCATTGATGAAGCTGCCAGTTCATTAATACCTATCGTAGCTTCCGGAACTTTCAGAGCAAGCTTTTCTTCGCTTTCCATTTCTTCCCTCACCACTTCATGTAAAATTTCTTTTACTCTAGATATATTACTATCATAAGACACCCCTATATTCAGATCCAGCCTTCTTACTTTTTCCTTGGTCATATTCCTGATTTCCGTATTTGTTATTAATCCATTAGGTATTATTACCTGCTCATTCTGTGCAGTCTTTATCCTCGTGTAGAACAGTTCTATACTTTTTACTTCTCCTATATATTTTTCATATTCTATCATATGTCCTACTTTAAAAGGCTTGAAAGTTAAAATAATCAGCCCTCCACATATATTTCCAAGTGTCTCCTTAAATGCAAATCCTAAAACTATACTTGCAGCTCCCAGGAAGGTAGTTATAGAAGATACATTGATTCCTAAGAGCTCTATAATAATGTATGACAGGACAATATAATAAAATATAGAAAATGCCGATCTTAAAAAAGAAGCTACACTCTTGTCTATACTGGACTTCTCAAGGAAAGCCTTTATTATCTTATCTACATGTTTTTTGAGCATTCCTGCTATTTTAAATACTATTATTACTATTAATATCTTATATATATTAGTTTTTAAGAATTGATACAGGTTCTCCCATTTAAGGAATTTATGTAATTCTTTCATATTTCTCCTTATACATTTAATTATATTTTATATGATATACATTATGAAATATTTTGTCAATACTTAATAATTTTAATATTTTATTTTCAAAATATTTATTTATCAATCTTTACGATTAATACTGCTACATATCTTAAAAAAGCTGTCTAAAAATAATAGTCCATGCAGAAAATAATATAAATATCTTTTACATCCCTAATTATTTCTAGACAACCCGCTTCTCTCACTTATAGATACTGACCGGATTACTTTAAATTCCAGCTATTATACATTAAATCTGAAATACATTACATCCCCGTCATTTACAATATATTCCTTTCCTTCCAGCCTCATTGCCCCTTTTTCCTTTGAGCCCTGCCATCCATTATATTCCACAAATTTGTCAAAGGCTACTACCTCTGCCCTTATAAATCCTTTTTCAATATCAGAATGTATCTCACTTGCCGCTTTCGGTGCTGCAGTCCCTTGTCTTACTGTCCAGGCTCTGACTTCCTTTTCACCTGCCGTAAAATATGTTATAAGTCCAAGCAGCTTAAATCCGCCCCTTATAAGCCTGTTTAAACTTGGTTCTGTTATTCCAAGTTCCTCTATGAACATCTGTCTTTCTTCTTCATCTTCGATTTCTATAAGTTCCGCTTCAACTTTTGCTGAAAATGTCACCACTTCACTCTGATGTTTTTCCGCAAACTCTCTTACCTTCTTTACATATTCATTTTCTATCCCCTTAGTCAAATCATCCTCTGAAATATTAGCAGCAAACATCATAGGTTTAACTGTAAGGAATTGATATACTTTTATCAGTTCTTCTTCCCTCTGGTTAAATTCCAAAGTTTTAAGGAGCTTAAATTCCTCCAGATGAGCTTTACATTTCTCAAGAACTGCCAGCAGTTCCTTCCCTTCAGAGTTTCCTCCTCTTGCCAGTTTCTGATTCTTCTGTAATGCCCTTTCTACTGTATCCATATCTGCAAAAATCAGTTCTGCATTTATGGTTTCAATATCCCTTATCGGATCTACGCTCCCTTCAACATGTATTATGTTATCATCGTCGAAGCATCTGACAACCTGACAGATTGCAGCTGTATTCCTTATATTGGATAAGAACTGATTTCCAAGCCCTTCTCCCTTTGAAGCTCCCTTTACAAGCCCGGCTATATCCACAAATTCTACTGTAGCACCTAGAGTCCTTTGAGGATTTACTATTTTTTCAAGTTCCTTCAGTCTGATATCTGGTACACTTACTAATCCTATATTAGGTTCAATTGTAGCAAAAGGGTAGTTTGCCGCTTCTGCATTCTGTGTCTTTGTTATTGCATTAAATAATGTTGACTTCCCCACATTTGGTAATCCTACTATTCCTATTCCTATCATTAAATTATCTCACACTCTCTTCCAATTTATTTAATATTTTTACTAAGTTCCACTTTTCCTTATCTGTAGCCTTAAACAGGTAAGGAATATCATATATAGGAACTATACGTATATCTCCCATATACTCATAGCTTTTCCCTACCATTTCCTTTATATCTTCTGTTTTTTCAAGAAAATTTCTTGTAGGCACTTCTCCTACTGTTACAATGTAGGAAGGATTTAAAAGAGCTATCTGGCTTATTAAAAATTCTCTACATTTCAGTATGCTGTCCTTCTCTATCAGCTCTCCATGTGAGCTGCATTTAGTAAGTGTTGTAAAATAACACTTTTCCATATTCAGTTTTGCATATTCTAGAAATTTTCTAAAATAGATTCCCTTTTTATCAATCAGAAGATCGTTCTTGGCATCTTCTTCCTGACTTACGCTGTCCATTACAAATAAAATTCCTGCTTTTTTATTTCCCTTACCTGTAACGGGGCTTTTCCTTATTTTTTCCAGAATACATTTATTACATATCCCTATTTCCATTTCCAGATCATTCCACATTAGACTCAACCTCATTACGTATCAGACATGATATATTGATGTTTCATTTTCTGTAACAATTTCTATTTCCAGATGACTTCTCCTGTCCCTTTCCAATATTTCATAAAGGGAACTGTATGCCAGCTCTGGAGTATTGTTATCCTTACTTATATGCATCAGATAGACTTTCTTCAGCTTATCAGACATAACCTGTGAAATAAGCTTTGAAGCTTCTGCATTAGATAAATGACCGTTTCTTCCTTTTACTCTGTTTTTAAGCTCCCAGTGATACGGTCCTGTCATAAGCATATTATAATCATAGTTACTCTCAACTACAATTACATCGCTATTTTTAAAATTTTCCTTTATTATATTGTTAGTACATCCCACATCGCTGGCATATGCCAGTTTTTTATCTTCATATTCAAAAGTATATCCAAGACATTTAACAGCATCATGCATTACTTCAAAATTATTTATCCTGCAGTTATCAAATACTACTTTATCATCATGGAGGAAATTTATATTCTTAGGTTCTATCTTACCTATTTTTTCCCTTATTATTCCGTATGTTATTTCATGAAGATAGATGGGAATATCATATTTTCTTGATATTACTCCCAATCCCTGAATGTGATCTGAATGTTCATGTGTTACAAATATTCCATCCACATCCTCTATACGTCTTTCTATATTATTTAGCTTCTCAACTATCTTCTTTCCACTAAATCCTGCATCAATCAGAAATTTCTTTTTTCCCATTTCTATATAGCTGGAATTTCCACTGCTTCCACTTCCTAAAACTGAAAATTTCATCTGTTACTACTTCTCCATCATATTAAATTTCCTCAATTATTCCAAATTAGCCTGTACTTCCCCGTTCATTTTATTGTAAAACCATCCCCCTTTATTATCTTTTACCGGAACTACTGTATTAGAGTCCTCTATCCCTTTTTCCATGTTTCCAGGAACAGTAAAAATTTTTTCATCCCCATAAAAAATATCAAAAGAGTATTTTCCGTCAGGACTTTTTATATTTCTTAAATTATTTTCATTTCCTGCTATTTCAGGAAATACTCCTGTCCTTGCCTTATATGATTTTACAGCATTTTCAAATTTAGCTTTTTCCACTTCAATATCAGCTTTCATTATTAACTGTGATTTTTCCGAAAACAGATGAATAGATATGAAAAATGCTATAATCGCCATAATTATAAACACTATTCCTCTTCCTACTATATTTTTCACAGTTGTTGAGGCTGTTTCATCATTATGGTTATGATAACTATTATATATTCTCATATTTATTCCTCCTATTTACTTCTTAGGTTTGAAGATAGACGGTCTTATTACCGCTTTAATATTTTCAGGTATCGTCATTTCCAGACAAAGCGGACCCCTCTTTACATTAATCCATCCTAACCCTGCAATACTCAGTTCTTCCCCTTCGTCTACTGTAACCTTATATTGGATAAACTTATTTTCAAAGTATCTCTTTTTCTCTTCCCCTTTCAGAATTTCAAAGAAATTTCCTTCCAGAAGTTCTTCTACCCTTTCTTCCTTTGCAACATGAAACTTTACATTTTTAGAGGAATACACAGAAAATATCGGTTTATAGATAGTTTCATCCCCATATTCCCTATCCTGTGACAGCACCTTGAAACGACAGAATGAATCAAACATGAATACCTGATTCTCTTCCAGCTTAAATGTCTTTCTGGAAATTTCTCCTGAAGGCACCAGTTTCAGTCCCGTTTCAACACTAATAAGATCTGATATCCTCCCGTCAGGAATCAGTCCAGGTGTATCTATTATCGTAATGTCTGTCCCTGGTACTCTATTATTTATTGATTTCAATGTTGTTCCAGAATATTTTGATGTAGTTATCCTGTCCTTTCCTAGCAGCAAATTAATAACTGATGATTTCCCTACATTGGAAGCACCGAGTATTACTGCCTTAATTTTTTTATCTGAAAATATATTTTTCAGCTTTCTTATGATTCCATTTACTCCATACTTGTTTTTTGCACTTATGAAGGCTATATCTTCTGTAACTATATCTTCTTCTGCAAGTCTTGACTTTACCCAGCCGGAAATTTCAGTAGGATGCATAAAATCCGGTAAAAGATCTATCTTGTTGATTAAGACCATTGACCTGTAATCTCTTAGATAATCCAGTATTTCCTGTGTAAAAGAACCTTCAAAATCTATAATATCAAATATTGCCAATATTATATCAGATTTTTTTATGCTTTTTGAAACTTCTTCTGAATAGTCTTCTCCTTTAAAGGTATTTAACTGATTCTGTCCATAATGTTTTATTTTGAAGCATCTCTGACATATCAGCTCCTCCTCCGTTATAAATTTCTCTTCAGGAACATATCCTTCCTTATTCTTATCTTGAAATTGCAGTTCTATTCCACAACCCGTACATTTCTTTACAATCAAAGTTTCCTCCATATATTTTATATTTTAATTTTATTATTCCTTAGCTAAAGGATGGGTATTCATATATATATCCTTTAACAGTGCCTTACTTACATGTGTGTAAACCTGTGTAGTGGAAATACTGCTATGCCCTAAAAGTTCCTGAAGATACCTTATATCCACTCCATTATTTAAAAGCTCCGTTGCAAATGAATGTCTAAACACATGGGGAGTAACCTCTTTCTTCAATCCTGCCTTTTCAGCATAATCTGAAATAAGTCTCCTCAAGGATCTTGTTGTCAGTTTTTCTCCCTTGCTGTTGGTAAAAACCGTTTCCATATTATAATTCCTGTATGCTTTTCTTTTCTCTTCAATATATTTTTCAAGCCATTTCCGTGCTGTTTTACTAAAAAAAGTTATTCTTTCCTTATCCCCTTTCCCAATGACTCTAACTTCCCTTTCAGAAATATTTATCATATATTCACTTAAATCAAGAAGCTCTCCGGCTCTCATTCCACTTGAATAAAGCATTTCTATTATGGTTCTGTCCCTTATTCCAATAATTTTTTCAGTTTTAATTACTTCCCTCAGCTTATTCAGGTCTTCCTTACTTAGAATATTTGGAAGTTCCTTTTCAAATTTAGGCATTGTAATATAGGACGCCTTATTAGTCCTGACAACTTTTTTTTCCATCAGATACTTGAAGAATGTTCTTAATGCAGAGATTTTCCTGTTTATACTTCGCTTAGATACAGGTTTTATCTTTGCTTTTCCCATTCCACTATCCGAACTGCTGTCTCCTGAATTTAAGTAGGCTATAAAGGATCTTATTGTTATTGTTTCAATTTCATTAAAGTCCTCTATTTCTTCATAGTTTTCCAGATAATCTATAAACTGATATAGATCCTTCCTGTAACTTCTTATTGTATTATAGCTCTTCCCCAGTATAACTTCCTCATAATATAGGAACTTCTCTATATAGACTGTAAGTTTTTCAACATTAGTTCCTTCATATGATTTTTTTATAGCAGTTCCTGTTTTAGTGCTTTTATTATCCATTATAACCACTCTCCATAATTATTCATTTTTTGAAGATGATTTTTTCACTTTCTTCACTGTAGAAGATGTTTTTGAAGATGTTTTTTTTGCAGCAGTCTTCTTTGCCACCGTTTTTTTTGTGGAAGTTTTTTTAGATGCCGATGACGACTTCACTCCTTTTTTTATACTTCCTGCCTTCTTTTTTCCAGGTATGTTCTTTATTGTCTTGCAGTCAGGATATCCTGTACATGCAAGAAATTTCCCAAATCTTCCTAGCTTTATCTCAAAGGGTTTCCCACAGTTTTCACAAACTCCAGCTTCTTCTATTATTTTCTTTTCTTCATTTATGATTGTAGTAATTTCTTTATTTATATGTAAAATCCCTTCTTCAGAATTTAACTCTCCCTTTTTATATTTCTGCTTTAAAGGTAAAGGAAGTGACATTCTCTTTTCATCATTCTGATAATCTTCACTTTCCAGATACTCACCAAATCTTCCTTTTTTCAGTAGATACCTTTTATTATTTTCAGTAAAGAAATCTGTTGGGATTCCTATTTTATCTGCCATCATTTTTTCTACTTCTGCTTTAACTGTAACTATTCCCTTTTCCAGTTCTCCCGGATCTATCGCAATACCTTTCAGTGTTATTTTTTCATCAGGATTAAACTCACATACAAGATACTTTCCAAATCTTCCTGTCTTTAAAAGCATCGGAGTTCCATCCGAACACAGGACATCTGACTCTATCCTTCTGTCCTTCAGCTTTTCAATTTCTGTTTCGTATTTTCCTATTTCCTTTTCAAGGGAATCATAAAACTTCCTCAATAGTTCCACCCATTCAACCTGACCATCTTCAATCTTGTCAAGATCTTCTTCCATATTGGCTGTAAACTTAATATTCATAATCTCCTGAAAATGCTTTTCCAGTTCATTTTTTACTTCATATCCCAGATATGTCGGATGAAACCTTTTTTCTATAACTTCCACATATTCCCTTGTCTTAAGTGTCTCTACTATAGATGCATATGTAGATGGCCTACCAATTCCTTCTGTTTCCAGCTTTTTTACAAGAGTAGCTTCTGAATATCGTGTCGGTGGTTTAGTAATCCCTTCTTCAATATTCAGATTTTCAATTTTATAAATATCCCCTTCCTTTAGTTCTGGAAAATCTCCTGTCTTTATTTCATCTTCTTCCTTAAATATCTTATAATATCCATCAAATATAACTTTATTTATAGTCCCTCTAAATCTATAATCCCCATTTGCTGCTTTTATCTGCATCTGTTCATATTTCATTGCTGCAAACTGAGATACCAGAAATCTGTTCCATATAAGCTTATATAATTTATACTGGTCAGTCGTAAGATACGGCTGGATGGAGTCAGGATCCAGGTTTATGTCTGATGGTCTTATTCCTTCATGGGCATCCTGGACATTGTTTTTAGCATTTTTTGTAACATAATGCCCTACATATTCCTTACCGTAATTTTTTGTAATATATTCTTTAGCCATATTGACTGCATCTGCTGATACCCTTGTAGAATCTGTTCTCATATATGTAATAAGACCTTTATTCTCTCCCCCTATTGAAAGTCCCTCATAAAGCTGCTGTGCTATTCTCATAGTCCTTGTAGCTCCATATCCCAGATATGAAGAAGCAAGCTGCTGTAATGTACTTGTCTTGAATACCAATGGAGGTCTCTGGGACTTCTTTCTTATCTCAACACTTTCCAGTATAAGTGACTCATCCTTCAGATCCTTTTCAAGTTTCCTTACAATTTTCTCATCAAATATCTTATCAATCTTCTCTTCTGCAATCTCAGAAAGATTGACCTTTATACCTTTTTCAAGAAGTGCATCCACTTCCCAGTATTTCTGGGGTACAAAGCTTCTTATTTCATCTTCCAGGTCACATATCAGTTTTAAGGCAACAGACTGTACTCTTCCTGCACTCGCATTCTTATTTACGGTCTTCCATAGAAGAGGGCTTATCTTATACCCCACTATTCTGTCAAGAAGCCTTCTTGCCTGCTGGGCATTTACCAGGTTATCATTAATATCTCTTGGATTCTTTATGGCATTATTTACTGCAGTCTTTGTTATTTCATTGAATTCTATCCTTTTTGTCTTTTCAGGCTGTTTTATATAGTTGGAAATATGCCATGCTATTGCTTCTCCTTCCCTATCCTGATCTGAAGCCAGATAAATCATTCCAGCCTTCTTTGATTTTTCCTTAAGCTTTTTTAAGACATCTCCCTTTCCTTTTATTACCTGGTACTTAGGCTCAAAGTCATTTTCAACATCTATTCCTATTTTAGTTTTAGGTAAATCTATGACATGTCCATAGGAAGCTGTAACTTCATACCCTTTTCCAAGTATCTTCTCTATCGTCTTTGCCTTAGACGGAGACTCTACTATTACAAGCTTTTTCGCCAAATTTCTCACCTCATGTTTCTTTATTACTCTATCTCTATTAAATTATCCTTATATATCTTGATGCACCTGTTTCTGTTATCAGTCCTTTAAGTTTCAGCTTCATTAGTATTGAAAGGAGACTACTAACTGGTATTCCTGTTCTTTCAACCAGCTCCTCCAGACCTTCTTCTTCATCAAGCTGACTTAAGGCAAGCTTTTCTTCTTCAGTAAGTCTGTATAATATGCTTTTTTCTTCCCTTATATCCCATAGGAATTCTTTTGCAATATCTTCAGCACAGGTTACAAGTTTAGCCTTATTTTCCTTAATCAGCATGTTACATCCTTCAAAGGAGGGGTAGTTTATGAAACCTGGGACTGCAAAAATCTCCCTATCCATTGAAAATCCAAGTTCTGCAGTTATTAATGCTCCTCCTGACTTAAAGCTTTCTGCTATCAGTATGCCATCAGAGAGACCTGCAATTATTCTGTTCCTTTTCGGAAAATTCCATTTTAATGGTTTAGTTCCTAACGGATGTTCACTTATCAGAATCCCTGATTCACTTATTTTTTCCCATAGCATCTTATTTTCATACGGATATACCACATCCAGACCACTTCCTACTACAGCTATAACTTTCCCATCTTTCCCTACAGCTGTTGACAGGGCTACAGTATCTATTCCTTCAGCTAGTCCGCTTATTAATGTAACATCATAGGGAAGTAGCTCCCTGACTATTTTTTCACAGGCACTTCTTCCAAATTTTGTAACTCTCCTTGTACCTACTACTGCTATATTTTTTCTTTTTGTATTTAAATCCTTGCTGTATCTTCCTTCTGTCCTCTTTTCAAAAAAATGACTTCCCCCTTTAACATATAAAAACAAGGGATAATCAGCAATTTCCTTTAGCCTTGCAGGATAACACGGATTATTTGCATCGATTATTCTAACCTTGTTTTTTTTATATTCTTCCAGTTTCATAGTAATGTCAATCTTTTTTGAAGCTTCAAGCTTTCTTTTCAAGTCATCATTAAAAAGTTTAAAGTTTTCCTCCATGAACATTTCATCATACTGTCTGTAAATAGACATGAGCTTCCTTATATGACTTTCTTTCATGTCCAGTTCCTTTAGTTTTAACCATCCCATAATTAACCCTCCTATAAAAATCCCCTATTTATTTGAAACTAGCTCATTTAAAATCGCTATTTCCCTTATTACTTCTGAATTTGAATTTGTTCTGGAATAGTCCCTGAAATATCCTAAAGCCTTATTAAAATCTTGTTTAGCCTTATAGGAAATCCCTATTCCGAGCTTTGCTTCTGCATTATTGGGAGAAACAGACAATATCCTGTTATAATAGTCTATTGACTGGTCATAGTTCCCCATCAGCCTCGATCCTATTGCCACAACAAATAAATTCCTTATATCTCCTGAAACATCTTTTTTTGAAAGGTTTACCGCCCTCTCGTATAAACCATCCTTAAAATAAAGCTGACTCAGCTGGTATATAGTATTTGGATTTCTTTTTGCCAGTGCTGCATTTTCATAATTATTGTATGTCTTAAATTTTGAGCCGTCTGAAACATCGTCACTCTGTGTCGCAGGTGCTGTACCTGTATCCTCAGATTTAGGAGCATCTTCCCCTTCTTTTTCTGCTGACGGTTCTTCCTTAGGATTGGGAATTACTATTACCTTTTCTCCATTTTCAGAATTCCCCCTATTCTGATTTCCAGATCCGCCATCGTCTTCTTTCTCCCGTACTTCCTTTGAACTAGATGGCTTTTCATTCGAAGTGCTTTTTACTGAAGTTCCACTTGCAGTAATAATTATACCAAATAGTAATATTCCTGTTATCATCCATTTTCTTTTCATTTTTCTACCTCCTATAAAAAGACAGCTGACTAGAATTCAAGATTTTTAGTAGTCCTAGGGAATGGTATAACATCTCTTATATTAGTCATTCCTGTTATGTACATGAGCATCCTGTCAAATCCCAGACCAAATCCTGAGTGCGGTACGCTTCCATATCTCCTTAAATCCAGATACCACCAGTAATCTTCCTTATTTAATCCCATTTTATTAATTTTATCAGTCAACACATCAAAATCATCTTCCCTCTGACTTCCACCTACTATTTCTCCTATTCCTGGTGCCAGAAGGTCAACAGCCCTTACAGTCTTTCCATCGCTGTTAAGCTTCATATAGAATGCCTTTATATCTTTTGGATAGTCTGTTACAAACACAGGTTTTTTGAAGTGCTTTTCAGCAAGATATCTTTCATGTTCAGTCTGAAGGTCAATTCCCCACTCAACCTTATATTCAAAATCCTGTCCTGAATTCTTCAATATTTCGATTGCTTCAGTATAAGTAATCCTGTCAAATTTTGAATTTACAAGTACATCAAGTCTATTAAACAGATCCTTGTCAATGAACTGATTGAAAAATTCCATTTCTTCCTTTGCATTTTCCCTTACATACTTTACTATATATTTTATCATTTCCTCTATTACATCCATATTTACTTCCAGGTCAGCAAAAGCAATTTCAGGCTCCATCATCCAGAATTCAGCTGCATGTTTAGGTGTATTTGAGTTTTCTGCCCTGAATGTAGGTCCAAAAGTATATGTATTTTTAAATGCACTGCAGAATGTCTCCACATTTAGCTGCCCACTTACTGTCAGATTTGCTTCCTTCCCAAAAAAATCCTGCTTAAAGTCTACCTCTCCCTTATCATTTTTTTGGGATATTATTTATGTCTAAAGTGGAAAGCCTGAACATTTCTCCAGCACCTTCAGCATCACTTCCTGTTATTATAGGAGTCTGAACATACACAAAATTCTTTTCCTGGAAAAATTTATGTATTGCATAGGACAGCAGGGACCTTACCCTGAACACTGCAAAAAATGTGTTTGTCCTAGGTCTTAGATGTGCAATCGTCCTTAAAAATTCAAATGAATGCCTCTTATTCTGAAGGGGATAGTCAGAATCTGCCTTATTATAGACTTCTACATTTGATGCCTTTATTTCATATGCCTGTCCTTTTCCTTCAGATTTCACGACTTTTCCTGTCACTTTTATTGAAGAGGATACTGTCAGTCTGGAAATTTCTTCAAAATTTTCCAGAGTTTCATCTATTACAACTTGAATACCGTTAAAGAAAGTCCCGTCATTCAGCTCAATAAATCCAAAATTCTTCTGGCTTCTTATTTTTTTTATCCAGCCATTAAGCACTA
>JBHACQ010000143.1:0-4275 GCA_041854625.1 Leptotrichia sp.
AATACATTCTGAAAATATTACAGGGCCGAGCCACAGAATAAGGAATGGTGGAACAGTAACCGTCGGAAATTCAGTTTCAGCATCTAATCCGAGTATAGGAGTTTAAAAATATTGTTTCATTATTATTTACTGTTTTTGTATTCTTATAATTTAATGTAGTATTTTTAGCATTAATATATGTGTAAGCCTCTGAAGAAGTCAAGGAAAGATTATCAACAAAGTTCCCTCCTGCTCCAGATGTAAAACTTCTTCCTTCCAGTAAATATACTACTGAATTAGAACCTGTTATATTTATATTTCCTGAACTTCCTATAAATTTAGTTATAGGAACCGCTCCGCTTGAATTATCAAGTAATTTGAATCCTACTGATTCCTTTCCTATCGTATATGTTCCTGCTGATACATTTAATACGGAATCTGTTGCATTAACTCCTATACTCCCTTCCTTGACAGAAATATTTCCTTTGGAATTAAGTATCCCATTTTTCATAAATATACCTGTACTTCTACTGTTCCCTGAAAAATTAATATTTCCTGAATGAGTTATATTTGAAGCTGCACTTGGATAGGATGCTTTATCATTGACTGCATAAATTCCAAATATCCCTTCTTTTCCACTTATTCCTCTTATTGTACCTGCATTTGTAATATTTATATCTTTACTCCAGGTTGAAACAGAAGAGCCTATCTTATTTGCCCCCCAGATTCCTACTCCATTTTTCCCCAGTTCTATTGTCCCGTTATCTGTATTTTCTAATTTTGAACCTGATGAGCCAAATATGGCAATACTGTTTTCACCAGTAGTATTTGCTGCATCCATTATTATTTTCCCGTTATTTTTTGCTTCAGCAAAGTCTACAACAATAGCTGTCGCATTCCTTTTAGAAAAATCTATCGTTCCGTTGTTCTCCACCTTTACATCTCCGCTGCTTGCTGAACCGTTATAGTTTGCCTGTGCTATTGCCTGTGCTATGGCAGTCCCGTCAGTTCCCTTGACAGTCTTCCCTGCATCTATTCTGACACTTGAGTTCAGGAAGTCAACCCTGTAATATTTATCTATTGCTGAACCTGTATGATTATCTAAGTTTACATCAGTATTTATTGCAAGTGATGCCTTGGTTGCCTTATATGCCTTAAAGTTAGGTGATGATGTCCCGTCTATATTTACATGACTTCCCAGGAAATCATTTATCTGGCTTATATCAACACTGCTTAGACCTATGTAGCTTGTATTAGGTCTTGTGTTATCCAGCACAAACAAGGTAGATTTTTCATCCAGTTTCAAATTTATTTTCTTACCTGAAACTGAACCTGTAAACATTGCGTCTAATTTCCCTGATGTCTGTCCTGACGTTTTCCCTGGTGTCGTATCTTTAAAGTAGAATGCCGTTGCTCCATTTGTCAGATTTCCTTTTATGCTGTTATTTAATTTAAATATTCCTTCAGCACTGTTTGTTCCACCTGTATAGTTGTAAAACAGTAATGTCCCTACACCTTTTGCATTTAAAGTGACTGTATCTGCAGTACTGCTATCTCCCAGTTCAACAGTTGTCCTATCTGCAAAAAGTCCCAACGCTCTATTTTCTGCTGTTATAGTCCCTTTAGTTATTTTTGTTTCAGTTGAAGTGACTGTCCCATTACCTTTAGCATACAATGATATTGATTTTTCACCTGAAGTTTTTACGGAACCGTCTGTCATTTCAAATTTCCCCAGGTTGTTATATACTCCTGTTACCTTATTTCCACTTAATGTTATATTCCCTGTATTTTTTCCAGACGAATCCTTATCATTAATAACCATGCCTATAGTTTCAAAGGCTCCGGAATCTCCATGATTTATTAACCCCTTATTTACAACTTCTGCTCCATTTTGAGAAAACATTCCTATTGCATTTATTTCCTGTGCCCAAAATGAAATCTCCCCACCTGTGTCATTAACTGCTATAGCTTTATGTCCTCCAGTTTCACTTTTATTGGCAACCATTCCTATATTCCCTGTCCCTCCTGTTATTGCAATCTTTCCTTTATTTATTGCTTCAGGAGTTAATATTCCGCTGTCATCAGTTGCAATTTTCCCAAGATCTACCCTCATTCCTATATTTTTGGTTCCTCTGACATCAATTAATGTACCTGTTTCATTAGTAATATCATCATCTGCTCTTAAAATCATTACCATTCCTGTATTACCTTGCCCTCCAGATACATTTATTGTCCCCTTGTTTTTCACCTTCCCTTTATAAGTTCTTATAGAATCTGTTCCTGTCGCTGTGCTGTCTTCCAGTATAGCTATCCCTGATGAAAGTGAGTTGCCAGATTTATTTAATCCTGAAATATTTATAGTTCCTCCATCTCCATTCTCAAATGTCATTTTTTCATCTGAAACTCTTGATGAAAGCTTCAATCCATAGCTTTCTATCCCTCCCATAGTTATAGTCTTGTTATTCTGTACTGTTATATGTGATTTTGGTGAACCTGGTGCATATACCTGAATTCCGATAGAACTTTTTCCATTAAATTTTATTATTCTATTATTTATTAACCTGTAATCACTTGTATTTCTATCATCATCATTCTCATAAGTCAGTATCATTCCTATTTTATATCCTGTGTATCCCCCGTTTTTCAGTACATTTCCTGATCCATCCACTTCATCAGGAGTTCTAGTTACATTTATTGAACCTCCACCTAATTTTGGAGCTAAATTTAACATTATGGAGTTAGAGGTTACTGAACCGTCACTTTTTCCTACTTTCAGTCCTCCTAAACCTTCATTTCCTCTGTATCCTTCTTCAGCTTCATCAGTTATAGTTCCTTCATTTATTATTTCCTTTATCCCATAAGTTGTAGGAGTTCCTTTATCAGGAAGAGTATCTGTCTGGATTTCAAATCCGACAACTAGAGGCCCTACTAAATTTATTTCCCCTTGGCTCCTTAATTTCCCATTAATTACATTATCCATCGTTAATACTCTTGATCCCCCTACAAGAAAATTCTGAGCATTATATGTCCTGTTTCCAGGAATATCCCCACTTGCTGCCGCATTAGCTTCAGCCTGTCTCTGTGCCTGACTCAGAGGATTTATTGAATCAATGATTAAATTCTGCTTTAATGTACCCGTACCTCCGTATGTCCTATCACTTGTATAGTCAGCATAAACTTTAAATAACACACTTCCGACATTAGACCAGCTGTATCTTAATGAAGGATTATTTACCGCATTTGAAGGTATTTCAAGATTATGCTCACCTACAACATTATATAGTTTTGTAGCTACGCCTGTTTCAGGACTATATGCTCTCCCTTCTGCCCCTCCCCCATCACACATGGGATTACAAAATGCCCCCAGCTTAATATTGAAAGTCGGTGGTGTCGGAAGACTTACATTTATCGGATCAGGTGCTACCGGACTGAACTCCGGTATATCTATTATCGGCAATGTCGGAGATTCCGGTGTTGCCGGCGTACTCAATGGTACAACCTGATTTATTTTTATTTCACGCAGTTTCACTTCTACATTAGATTTTCCCACTTCCTTAGGTTTTACAGAAGCTCCTAATTCTATTGTTAAAATTGGCTCCTGCTGTATATAGGAATTTTCAAGTCCATAATGAAGCCTCTGGTTAACGATAGCAGAAGTTGTCGCCGGATAAGCGGACTTTTCCTTTGAAGCTGCTGTATACTTTGCATAGGCATTACTGTCAGGGGATATATTCCTTAAAAATAAATCAGAACTCCTCTGATATAGCCCTTCATACGGATATCTGACACGCTTATCCCCCTTCCCTTTATAAATCCCTCTCCAGTTGTTATAGAAATAGTTCATACCGTACTGCCATGAATTCCATGGAGATTTTACTACATGATCCCCCTGCTCCGTCAACTGAATCAATTCCAGATTTGACTGATTCAGCAATTTACTGTTTTCATATTTCGCCTTCTTAAATATCTTTTTCATGTCAGCTATAGATGTATTCAGATTTTCTCTAGTTTTCTTTATTTCAGATGAGTACATTCCCAGATTAGATGAAAATGATAGCATTCCCATTAACAGAAAACATAGAAGAAAACCTCTTGTATACTTTATATCTTTACATCTCTTTGCTATACTTCTCAATTCTTTTTCCAGATTTCTCAAATTATTATTCAAAACCATCAGCTCCTATCTACATATTTTTATTATCGGAAAAATTATTTTAAAGTTAAAGATTCTATCTTTAATTTATTTTATAAATTAATAATTAGATGAAAATCTATATTTATATTACTTTTTCTCCT
>JBHACQ010000144.1:0-4616 GCA_041854625.1 Leptotrichia sp.
CTATTGTCATTAATGTATTTACTCATTTTCTTCCTTTAAAATATACCCCGCACCTCTTACAGTGTGAATTAATTTTGGTGTAAAATCTGCATCAATTTTTCTTCTTAAAAATCTTATATGTACTTCAATTACATTACTGCTCCTCTCAGAATCAAAATTGTAGACATGCTCTTCAATCTGATCTTTGGAAATAACTCTTCCTTTGTTTCTTATCATATATTCAAGTATTGAAAATTCCTTTGGAGACAGTTTTATTTTCTGCTCATTCCTGTATACAGTATATGTATTACAGTCAACTGTAAGATTGGATATTTTAAAGATGTTTCCCACTGAATCAGACTTTATACTGTTTTTTCTAAGGATTACACGTATACGGGCTAAAAGCTCATCAAAATCAAATGGCTTTATCAGGTAATCATCAGCCCCCAGATCAAGTCCCCTTACTCTGTCTTCAACACTTTCCCTTGCTGTAAGAAACAGAACAGGGGTAGTTATACCCTCATTTCTAATTTTTTTCAGTACTTCAAATCCATCTTTCTTAGGAAGCATTATATCCAGTATCAATATGTCATATTCAGCAGAAAGAACATAATTTAGTGCCTCTTCTCCATCAAAACAGCTGTCGACGCTATATTTTTCCTTTTTTAATGTCCTTACTATAACATCATTTATAATCTTTTCATCTTCCACAACTAAAACTCTCATTTTTGCTCCATTAAATATTTTTAGATATTTTATCTTTGAAGAATAACATAAAAAATATATGATTTTATTTCTTGTTCCTTATTCTTTGGTTAGAATAAAAATAACATTCCTATTCTTTTATATTTCCAGAGCCTGCCTAAAGTCTTCTATTAAATCATTTATATTTTCAAGACCTACTGCAACTCTTATAAGGGAATATGTAATTCCTCTTGCTTCCCTCTCTTCTTCAGGCATATCATCATGAGTAATAGTACCAGGATGAGTAACCAGTGTTTCCGTCCCTCCAAGGCTTGCAGCTAGAGCTGCTATTTTTAACCTGTCAAAAAAAATTGCAACTTTACTGTCATCCTTCATTCTGAAAGAAAATACTGCTCCTCCTCCTGATGCCTGACTTTCCTGAATTACCTTTCCCTTATTATTTTCTGCCGTTGGATATAATATTTCCTTCACCGCAGGATGACCTTCCAAAAATTTTATTAACTGTATAGTATTTTCCTGAGCTGCATCCATTCTTACCTTTAATGTCTTTAAGCTTCTTATTAAGAGCCAGCTGTCAAAGGGAGACATCACTCCTCCGGCAGTTCTCAGGGCAAATCTTATTTTTTCACCAATCTCTTCATTATTAGTTATAACTGCACCTGCCATGACATCATGATGACCTGCCAAAAATTTTGTAGCACTATGGATTACTATATCTGCTCCAAGGTCAAGCGGTCTCTGTAAATAAGGGGTCAGGAAAGTATTATCTATAATTGTAAGTATATTATGTTTTTTAGCTATGTTTACCGTTCCTCTTATATCAGTAACATCCATTAACGGATTTGAAGGCGTTTCCACTAATATTCCTTTTGTATTTTCCTTTATTGCATCTTCTATATTCTTTAAGTCAGTTGTATCAACAAAAGTGTATTCTATTCCGAATTTTGGATACATCTCCTTTATTATTCTATATGTACCTCCATATACATCAGCCCCCACAATTATATGGTCTCCTGACT
Organism: Leptotrichia sp.; assembly: GCA_041854625.1. GTDB lineage: Bacteria > Fusobacteriota > Fusobacteriia > Fusobacteriales > Leptotrichiaceae > Leptotrichia_A. The sequence goes on from JBHACQ010000144.1 coordinate 1,704, forward strand.
GGAATAATGTCATGACTGCGTTTGTTGCTCCCATTCCTGAAGAAAATACGTAAGCATGTTTACCATTTTCAAGATTAGCCAGTACTTCTTCCAAATCCCTTTTTGTAGGCGATCCCGATCTCGAGTATACAAAATCCTGTTCCTCTCCAAATTTCTTAATAGGAAATGCTGAGGCCATGTCTATAGTACTTCCAAAAAACTTCTCCTTCTTTTCTTCTAAATTACCGTGTATTGCCCTTGTTTCAAATTCCATTTTCCTATCCTTTCATATTTTATTTATAGTATTATTCCTAATTATTTGAATATCTGCTTAAAAAGCTTCTCAACCTTTCATTTTCACTTTGGGTAAATATTTTTTCAGGAGTTCCTTCTTCTACAACCGTCCCGTCTGCCATAAATATTATATAGTCTGATATTTCCCGTGCAAACTGCATCTCATGGGTTACAATAATCATTGTCATATGTTCCTTTACCATATCCTTTATTACTTTAAGCACTTCCCCTATCAGTTCCGGATCTAAGGCTGATGTAGGTTCATCCAGCAGAATTACTTCTGGATTCATTGCTATAGCCCTTGCTATCCCTACCCTCTGCTGCTGTCCTCCTGAAAGCTGGTTCGGATATGAATCTGCCTTATCCTGTAATCCGACTTTTTCAAGCAGTTCCATCCCCTTAGCTTCTGCTTCCCTTTTATCCATTTTCTTTACAATAAGCAGCCCTTCTATTACATTTTCAAGTGCTGTCTTATTCTTAAAGAGGTTATAGTTCTGAAAAACCATGGTCGTGTACCCTCTAATTTCATTTATTTCCTTTTTAGATATATTTTCCATATTGAAAGTTTTTCCGTCAAAAGTTATTTTCCCGGAACTAGGGGTTTCAAGGAAATTCAGACTCCTTAAGAATGTAGATTTTCCTGAGCCGCTTGGTCCTATTATTGAAATTACCTGACCTTTTTCAATTTCAAGCCCAATCCCCTTCAATACTTCATTTTCTCCAAAGGACAATCTTATATTTTCAGCTTTAAGCATGCTACTGTCCTCCTATTCTTATCTTTTTTTCTAAAACTGCCAGTAATTTCTCAACTATTATACATACTCCCCAGTAAATCAGAGCTACGACTATATAGACTTCAAAGAAGTTCAGCCCTGCTGCACCGACTATTTTGGCTTTTCCCATCAGCTCCACTACTGATACGACAAATGCAAGGGAAGTATCCTTCAGTAAACTTATAAATGAATTTCCAAAATTCGGTAATGCCACTACAAAAGCCTGTGGCAGAATAATTCTCCTCATAGACTGCCATTTACTCATACCTATTGAAATAGCTGCTTCCATCTGCCCTTTTTCTACTGACAGGATAGCTGCCCTGAAAGTTTCTGACATATATGCAGACATATTCAGAATAAAGGCGATATATACGAAGACAATAACTGGTACATTATTTACGTTTAATGTCCATCCGAATTTTGCATTCATATGATTTAAGAACTTAGGTATTCCGTAATACGACAGATAAATCTGTACTAAAAGAGGAGTTCCCCTTATAAAAGATACATAAATTGTGGCTAATCTTGATATTACCTTCACTTTATTTATTCTTACCATTGCTACAAAAAAACTCAGAATCAGTGAAAATATCATTGTTACAATGGCAATATTTAAAGTTACCGGTAAAGCACTCAATATTTTCCCGAATGATTTTACCATAAACTGATAATTTAAAAGCTGTTTTTCCATTCCTTGCCTATTCCTTTCATAGTTTCTGCCCCTCTTTTAATAAAAAATCCTTTTTCTTATTTTGTAAAGTCTTCATTAAACCATTTTTTTGACAGATTTGATAAAGTTCCGTCCGCCTTCATTTCTTCCAGAGCCTTGTTAACCCTTTTATTTATTTCTTCTGCTTGCGGGTCTTTCCTGAATACAAAATATACTGCTGTTTTTTCAATAATATCTCCCACAGTCTGTATTTCTTCAGTACCTTTCTTTTTATTAAAGAATGCTGCCACTAATCTGTCGTGTATAGTTGCATCTATCTTACCATTTGAAATTTCTTCCAGAGCTATTACTTCTGAACCTTCATAGTTCCCTGCATTAATTTCATTCTTCACATCAAAGTCCGTCAATATTTTCTGATAGTTACATCCTAGACAGATCAATACTTTTTTACCTTTCAGGTCTTCCAGTGTCTTAATATCTGTTCTTCCTTTTTTTACTATAATCTGAGCTCCTGTTATCAGATAATCATTAGAAAAGAGGTATTTCTGCTCCCTTTCAGAATTTTTAGAAATCTGGTTTGCAATCATGTCAAATTTTCCTGATTCCAGTCCTAAGAACATTCCGTCCCATGGTGTAGGTAAAAATTCAAATTCTATATTTGCCCTTTTTCCTATTTCCTTAACAACTTCAATGTCATACCCTGTGAGATTATCTTTGTCATCCATATAGCTGAATGGTGCAAAGGTTCCTTCAGTTCCAACTCTCACTTTAATTTTTCCTGTACCATTCTGTGAGTCTTTATTAGCCGTCTCCTTATTTTCTCCTCCACAGCTTACTAAAAATAGCCCCATTAAAAGTAGTGCTATCAGATTTAAAAAATTCTTTTTCATACCTTTATTTCCAGAACTGTCTTAAAAATAATAATTTATATGCAATCTTAAATACATTTTAAAAACTTTGAAACAACAAATCAAAGTTTGCAATGTAGTTATTCATACTATGATTACTTTTGAGATAGCCCCGTCTCCTTTCTTAAAATTTTTATATACTATTATATCATAAATAATGACCTTATTAGAAATTTTTTATTAAAACTACTTTGTATAATCCTCTCCAAACCATTTTTTTGACAGTTTTGCCAATGTTCCGTCTGATTTCATTTCTTTTATCCCTTCATTTATTTCTTCTCTCAATTTA
>JBHACQ010000145.1:0-6533 GCA_041854625.1 Leptotrichia sp.
ACAGTTCAGGAGCTATCCTTAAAAACAATTCCATGTCCAGTGCATTATGATGAGTTACAAACGGTCTTGCAGTTGCTCCTCCTGCAATTGGATGCATCATAGGTGTTTCTACTTCTGTAAAGCCATGCTCTTCAAGATATTTTCTGAAAAATCTTACAATCTGGAACCTTTTTTTCATAGTTTCCATAACTTCATGATTCATTACAAGATCCACATATCTCTGTCTATATCTTGTTTCAATATCTGTCAGCCCATGGAACTTTTCAGGAAGTGGTCTTATATTTTTAGACAGCACTTCAAAAGAAGAGGCCCTTAATGTTATCTCTCCAGTCTTTGTCCTAAAAAGAGTACCCTCTATTCCTATAAAATCTCCTACACCCAGCTTTTTATATATTTCATATTGTTCTTCTCCGACTTCATCCTGCTTCACATAATATTGAAGCTTCCCCGTAGAATCCTGAAGATGACCGAAGCCGTTTTTCCCCATACGTCTGAAAGCTATTATTCTTCCGGCAGTCTTAAATACCCTGTCACATGTTTCATCATATTTATTGATTTCCTGAATATCATCTTTCTTGCCATACTTCCTTCCATAAGGTTCAATGCCGGTTTCCTTCAGTTCCTCCACTTTTTTTTATCTTCTCATTTATTATACTGTTTTCACTTACTTGACTACTCATTTAATTTTCCTTTCTAAATTCTGATACTTTATTATTTTATAGACAGCATAATTTCCAGATTTATACTGTTTATAATTTCATTTCCATCCATTATATCATATTCCAGTAGTATTTTTCCATCATTTACAGTCCTTTTTTTTGTAAAGACCTCGTACTTTCCTTTAAAATTACCTGTCATATATATAAAGGAAGTCCTTTTTCCCAGTCTGAAAACCTGTTTTGAATTTACAGTTCCCTGACGATATATTTCAATTTCATCATTTCTCCTTACAATTATTCTGCATCTTCCATACTCATCTTCATAGTGATACTCATGCTTTTCATCACAGCTGACTATCTCCACCATCTCAAAATTCCTGTCATATTCTTCACTATGGGAGTCCAGACTTCTTATTCTTATCTTCATTTTTACCTACTCATCAAGAAAATTATTTAAAAATTCATCCAAGTCTTCTTCGTCTTCCTCATCTTCAAAATCCATCAGTTCATCATCTTCACCGACTTCTTCATCTTCCATTTCTTCCAGGCCGTCAAAAGTCTCGTCTTCATCCTTTACTTTATCATATTCTCCAAATTCTTCATTCCAATACATATAGTCCTTATCTTCATCATAATACTCTTCTTCCCATACTTCAAGAACTTCATCTTCCTCATCTTCATCCAGCAGAAACACATCTTCCTCATTCGGATCATAGTAAAAGACTTTTTTTATACCTTCTTCATTTTCGCAGATCAGATATTCTTTTTCATCAATTACTACATTTGCCAGACAAGTAAAATATTCCTGATCATCGTTAATCATTTTTTCAAATTCTTCACCTACAGAGTACATAACTCTCCCTCCATTTTTATTTATGATATTTTATATTTTTATTTATAGAGATCCATCTATAAATCTGCTCAGCCAGTATAAGCCTCATTAGCTGATGGGGAAAGGTCAAGGGTGAAAAGGAAAGCCTGAAATCTACTATTTTCCTCAACTCATCACCGACTCCGTTTGAGCCTCCTATTATAAAATTAATTTCACTCCGGCACATTGATATTTCTTCAATTTTATCTGCCATTTCTTCAGAAGTCTTCGTTTTCCCTTTTAAATCAAGCAATATATTATACGACTGGTTCCTCTTTCTTATAGTATTGATAATTTCTCCCGTTTCTGTATTTATGGCAATTTCTATCCCCTTGTTATCATCTTCCTCCGGGAGTTCAATAATATTAAAATTAACATATCTTGAAAGCCTTTTGGAAAATTCTGAAATTCCATCCCTTATATAGCTGTCCTTAATTTTACCAACACATATTATATTAATCTTTACCATATTTTTTTCCTATTGTCAAAATTTTTTTTATATTTTCCTTATTTTTTTCTTCCAAACATCTTATCCAGATCATCCCTTGACAGTTTTACTATAATTGGTCTGCCATGGGGACACGTGTATTTTCCCACTTCATGAAGCCTTCTCACCATATTCTTCATTTCTCCATAATCCAGTTTCTGCCCTGCCTTTACAGCCCCCTTACATGACATGGAGATTATTATGTTTTCCCTCAGATCCTGTATTTCACGTTCCTTCCTTATATCCTCCAGCAGTTTCCTAAACACGCTCTGTATACTTTCCCTGAAATCAAAGGCAGGAATTGCCCTTATAACAATTTCCTTATCAGAAAACTCATCTATATCAAATCCAAATTCTGTAAATACATCTATATTTCCCAGCACTATCCCCTTCTCTTCTGCAGTCATCTCCATCTTAATCGGAATAAGAAGATTCTGGGATTCAATTTTCCTGCTATTAAACTTTTCCTTCAGTTCCTCATACAATATCCTTTCATGAATAATATGCTGGTCATATATTTCAACTTCATTGTCTTTCCTGACTAATATATATGTATTAAAAATCTGTCCCAGGACATCATATTCAACCTGTTCTCCTGCATGCTTTTCAAAAGTGCCTACTCTATACTTTTTTTCCTTTTCTTCTTCAGAAAGCTTTTCCTTTCCCAATATTAAAGAGCTATCTTCATTTTCTTCATGAGATTTACTTTCTGGATATCCGGATCTGCCATATCCTTTTCTTTCCTCCTGGACTTCCTCCCTTTCATAATTTCGGATACTACCATCCTCTTGATTTTCATCCATATATTCCGCACTGATATTCCTGTTTTCATAAACGACATCTTTATCTTCCTGGAATCCGCCATCTTCCCTGTCCCCCTTTTCTACAAAGCTTCCGTCATGTGTCTCTAGACTGAAGAATTTCTGGGTAGTCGCTTTTATTATCTCATCCTTAAATAAATCCTTTATTTTTTCATCCTCATTTTCAACATTTATGTTCTGCTTCAGCAAATCCAGATTAGGCTGCCAGTTTTCCCTGTCATTATGATAGAAAAATTCATCTATCATATCCTTTATCTGTCTATACACTATCTTATCATTGGAAAACTTCACTATTTTCTTGGAGGGATGTACATTTACATCTATTTCCCGTGGATCTGTATCAAAGAAGATTATTGCAAAAGGATACTTACCCTTCATCAGCTTTGTATAATATCCATCTATTACTGCCCTTTCTATCGTACTGGACTTTACGTATCTCTTATTTACATAAGTAAAAATATAGTCCTTGCTGCTCCTTAATATCTCAACATTTCCAAGATATCCATATTCAAATTTATTCAGGTTCCTCAGTACTGATTTCCCGAACAGCTCCAGAATAGTATTTTCAATCCCTTTTCCACTTGTATTTATACCTGGTTTCCCATCAAATTCCAGTGTAAACGCCACATTACAGTTAATAAGAGCTTCCTTCAAGACAATATCCCTTATTTTATTATATTCAGTAGTTTCTTTCCTTAAAAACTTTTTCCTTGCAGGAGTATTATAGAAAAGATCCCTCACTTCAATTTCTGTTCCTACATTCCTTGAAACTTCTTCAAATTTCCTTACAACACCTCCATAGCTTGCTATCCTGTATCCTGTCGGACTGTTTTCTGAACGTGTCGTTATTGTCAGCTTTGACACTGCAGCAATGGATGCAAGCGCTTCCCCCCTGAAACCATAAGTAGTCAAGTTAAATACATCATCCTTAGTAGATATTTTAGATGTTGCATGCCTTTCAATGGAAAGAAGCGTGTCATCCTTGTCCATTCCTTTTCCATTGTCAGTTACCTTAACTTCAAGCCCTCCCTTAAAAACCTCTATCTTTATTATACTGGCTTCTGCATCCAGGGAATTTTCTATCATTTCCTTTATCATCGATGCAGGATTTTCCACTACTTCTCCTGCTGCAATTATATTTGAAACGCTTTCATCCAATATCTTTATATAGCCCATAACTTGTTTCCTTTCAATATCCCTGCCTTCATATTATCCGCTTCCAGCTTATCTGACAGTTCCTTACAAATAATTTTATACTATATTATATCCAATAAAATTCAGTTTTTCAAGGAATTAGAAAGAGAATTAAAAAATGTACCTTAACTTTATTTATAGTTTCAGTACATTTTTAATATTTCTTAAAATTCCTGCTCCAGAATATGTCCCATTTTCTCCTTCTTTGTCTTCAGATAGTTTCTGTCTATGCTGTTATGTTTTATTTCTATTGGTTCCCTGTCTGAAACTTTTATACCATATGTTTCAAGTCCTGATATTTTAGCAGGATTATTTGTCTTCAGGGAGATAGAATTTATCTCAAGATTCTTTATAATCTGGGCTGCAACTGCATAATCCCTCAGATCATCTTCAAAACCGAGCTTATGATTAGCTTCCACCGTATCATATCCACTGTCCTGAAGCTTATAGGCTTTAAGCTTATTTAATATCCCTATTCCCCTGCCTTCCTGTCTGAGATAGATTACTACCCCTTCCCCTTTTTCTTCTATTTCGGAAAGAGCCCTATGAAGCTGATCCTGACAGTCACATCTCCTTGAACCGAAGACATCACCTGTAAGACATTCTGAATGAAGCCTTACACTGACATTTTCCTTTCCTTTCACATTTCCTTTCACTATGGCAATATACTCCTTATTCTCTATTCTGTCACTATATCCTGTAAATTTAAATTCCCCGAATTTTGTCTGAATCCCCACCTCAGCTTCAACCTTTACAAGCTTCTCATTTATTTTCCTGTATAGAATCAGGTCATCTATAGTTATTATTTTAAGATCATGTTTAATACAGAATTCAAAAAGATTGTCCCTTCTTGCCATAGTTCCATCCTGATTCAGTATTTCCATAATCACTCCCACAGGAGAAAAGCCTGCAAGCCTTGCCAGATCTACGGCTGCTTCAGTATGCCCTTTCCTTGTCAGAACTCCCCCTTTTTTAGCAATAAGGGGAAATATATGCCCAGGTCTTTTAAAATCCTCCGGTTTTTTACTCCTGTCTGCAATATCCAATATAGTTTTCAGCCTGTCACCTGTAGAAATTCCTGTCGTTGTTCCTTCCAGAGAATCCACTGATATAGTAAAAGCTGTGCCATGACTGTCTGTATTGTAGGCTGTCATAGGATTCAGATTAAGCTCCATAGCTCTTTCCTCAGTAACAGGTACGCACATGAGCCCCCTGGCTTCATTAATCATAAAATTTATCCATCCGTAACTGGCGGCTTCTGCAGGAAGCACTAAATCCCCTTCATTTTCCCTCTCTTCATCATCTACTACAACTACAGGAATTCCTTTTTTCAGATCTTCCAGAGCCTCTTCTACAAGATTGAATTTCCTTATTTCCATGTTCATCACCTCCTGATTACTTTCATTAAAATCCGTTCTTCTGTAAAAATTCCATTGTAATACCTGACTTTTCTTCCTTTTCTTTTTTTATATTGTCAAATTTCATTATCTTTTCCACATATTTTCCAAGGAGATCTGTTTCTATATTTACATAGTCTCCCTGCCTTTTCATACCTAAAATTATACTTTCCTGAGTATGTGGAATAAGTGATACTGAAAATATCCCCTCTTCATCATTGACATCAATTACTGTAAGGCTTGCTCCGTCAATTGTAATCCTTCCCTTTTCCACTACATATTTTATATTTCCCCTATACTCCTCTTCCAGCTGGAACTTATATAGTTTTGCGTTCCCTATAGGGGTTATGGAAAGAATTTCTGCTTCACATTCCACATCCCCCATTACTAGATGTCCCCCTAAAAATGTAGTAAGAGTCAGAGATTTCTCAAGATTTACAGTATCCCCTACAGCAGCCCTCTTTAATCCACTTCTCTTTACTGTTTCATACATAATATCAGCTGTAAAAGTATCTCCGGAAAATTTTGTAACTGTAAGACACACACCGTTTACTGCTATGCTGTCTCCTACCTTCACTTTCTGAACCGTACTCCTTCCTTTTACTGTTATTCCCAGTCCTTCAGATTTTCTGGAAATATTAAGTATTTTCCCCTTTTCTTCCACTAAACCTGTAAACATTTCCTTCTCCTAACATTCTTTAATTAAGTCCCTCTCAGGCTCATTTCTTATCCAACCTCTGCCATGACTCCTTTTCAGAATACAGAGACGGCAGGTAACATATGTCAGGTAATAACCGCTAGCCACTGTATTCCTTCATATAGAATTCCATGCCTATATTTTCTCCATAAATATTATTCCTAACATTTCTAAGAACTATGGTTTCCTCCATTTCTACAGGGCTGAACCCTGAAATAAACGGCTTTGCATCTGAATCTCCTATTATCCTGTTGGCAACAAATATTTCTCCACCGTCAATTACCTTTTCTTTAAATGCCTGGGATATAAGCTGCTCTCCTCCTTCAAGAAGTATCGAATCTATCCCCAGTTTCCCTATTTCCCTTAGTATGTCTTCCATAGAAAATACATTTCCCTCAAGGAATACG
>JBHACQ010000146.1:0-11507 GCA_041854625.1 Leptotrichia sp.
AAATGGAAATCAAAAAATTTATAATGGAGGATTTATGATGGCAAGTAAAAAAATTGCAGACTATATTGATTTTAATACTATTGAGCTGGACCTGAAATCAAAAAATAAAAATTCAGTTATTAAAGAACTTTATGAAAATATAAAAGCTACAGGACTTGTGAAAAATGCTGAGCTAGGCTTTAGTGACGTATGTGCCAGGGAAGAAATGGGCTCTACAGGAATCGGAAAAGGGGTAGCCCTCCCACATGCTAAAACTAAGGCAGTTGATGAACTGATAATTACTTTAGGAGTATCTAAAAATGGAATAGAATATGGAGCACTTGATGAAGAAAATGTAAGGATATTCTTTATGTTCCTCTGTCCAGAAGACAGGACACAGGAATATTTAAAAGTCCTGGCAAGAATATCGAGATGGATTAAAGAAGAAAGTTTTAGGGAAAATCTCTTAAAGGCAAAATCTAATGAGGAAGTAATTGAAATTATAAGGAATGAAGAAAAATAGACTAACGGATATGAGAAGGTAAGGTAAAAATATGAAATGTCCATTCTGTGGTAGTGATGATACAAAAGTAATAGATAGCAGATCTTACTCTGATGGGAATTCGATAAAAAGACGAAGAGTATGTGAGAAATGCGGAAAAAGATTTACAACTCATGAAAAGGTTGCAGAGCTGGCTTTATATGTAATAAAAAAGGATGGCTCAAGACAGTCATATTCAAGGGAAAAGGTTCGTAATGGTATTTTACGGGCACTGGAAAAAAGAAATATAGACTCTGAAAAAATTGAAGAATCAATTGATAAGATTGAAAGGGAAATACTTACAAAATATTCAGGAGAAATAAAATCAAGTGATTTAGGAAATATAATTATGTCCTATTTACTGGATTTAGATGAAATAGCATATGTAAGATTTGCATCTGTGTACAAAAAATTTGATAGTCTTGAAAGTTTTGTAAAGGAAATTGAGAAAATAAAGAGTGAAGAAGTGAAATAAAAAGTCAAGAAATTTTAGGAGAGAAATTAAGAATGGGAAAAAGAATAGTTTTTATTATGAACATAGTATTTTTAGCAATAATTGTTACGCTATTATATCAGGCCTTCAGAATATATCTTCTGAAGGAAGAGATAGATACGGAAATTATGATGCTGGAAGAAAAGATAGACAAATATTCTGAAAAAAAGAAAAAGCTGGAAGAAAAGATAAGTAACTTCAGTGAAGAAGAAAAGGTTGAAAGAATTGCAAGAGATAGATTAAATTTAAAAAAAGAAGGAGAAACTGTTTATCAGGTTATTAATTCAAATACTGGACAGGAGAAATAGACAGAAGAAGTATGTTAGACTTATATGATTTGGAAGGACTAAAAAAAAAGTTAGAAAAATACGAAATAGAAGACAAAAAGGAAATATATGTTTTTAGAGGAAGCAGAAAGTATGTTGTTTTGTCGTCTATTTTTTTTATAGTAATTGCAGTAATTGCACTGTATCCATTTTACAAGATGGTAAGCGGGGCAGAAAAACTGTCCATAGTTAAGGTAGTTTTGAGTATGCTGCTTATAATTTATGTAGTATATGCCTTTAATCAGTTATTTAAATATAAGCTGATTATAAAGAATAATAAGATTATAATCAAAAATCTTGAAATTAACATAAATGATATAGTAAAAGCAGTTGTAAAGATAGACAAGGTAACTTCATCCAGATATGACAGATATCTTGAAATTACAACCATAGAAAACAGGAAAATCCGGCTACGACTTAATATAGATGGTGTCCTGCTGTTCCTGAAGATTATACAGGACAGCATAGGAAGCAAACTTATTTTTTTTAATTAATGTCGTGGATTAAAAAAGTGGAGGAAAAAGGAGAAATAAAACTGAAAATACGGTGTTAGTAGGATTTAGAAGAATTTTATAAATGGCAACAGCAAGCTAATATTCATAGGAGGGAAAATGAAAAAAATAATAACAATAGTCTATTTAATAGCATGTATATCAATTTTTGCTACTGATTCAGTAATAAAAAAATCATTGGTAAAAGTATATACTTCTCATCAGTTTTTTGATTATACATCACCATGGCAATATGGGCAGAGCGGTTCGTCTACTGCTACTGGGTTTATAATAGAGGGCAATAGAATTATAACAAATGCACATGCAGTACTTAATGCGAGATTTCTTCAGGTTAGAAAGGAAGGGGATTCTAAAAAATATAAGGCGAGTGTAAAATTTATATCAGAAGAGTATGATCTTGCAATGGTAGAAGTGGAAGACAAATCTTTCTTTAGCGGAACAGCAGAACTGAAGCTTGGTCAGCTGCCGGAAATACAGGAGAAGCTAGTAGTCTATGGGTATCCGTTAGGCGGGGACAAGCTAAGTACGACTCAGGGGATAGTGTCTAGAATGGAACATAGCCGTTATACGTTGACAAATCAGATATTTCTGATAGGTCAGACAGATGCTGCGATAAATCAGGGGAACAGCGGAGGACCTGTTGTAAGTAAAGGAAAAGTAGTAGGAGTTTCCTTTGCAGGATTAACTACTGCAGACAATATAGGATATTTTATACCTGTAAATATATTAAAGAATTTTCTGGATGATGTAAAGGACGGGAGATATGACGGACCTCCAAACCTGGGGATAGAAATCTTAGCTCTGGAGAGTTCATCTCATAGGAAAATGTTAGGTCTGGAAAATCAGAAGGGTGGAATCCTTATAAAAAAGGTATTTAAAAATTCTCCTTTTGAGGGAGTACTTCAGAAAAATGATGTACTGATGAAGCTTGACAACTATCCTATAGAATATGACGGAACTATTGAGTTCAGACCAAATGAAAAGACGGATTTTGTCTATGTAAATCAGCAGAAAAAATATGGTGACACACTTAATTATGAAATTATAAGGGACAAGAAGAAAAAAACCGGAACAGTAAAGCTGGACAAGAAGGATATATCCTATACAGTAGTTACGGATATTACAATAGAAACACCGCCTTCATATCTGGTATACGGAGGACTTTTATTTGAACCTCTTACAAGTAATTATATGGCAGGGGTTTCTGATATATTATCATCTGTGTATGATAAGGAAGAATTTTACAAGGAATACGAACAGCTTGTTGTATTAGTAAGAGTTCTTCCATTTGATGTAAATCTGGGATATTCTGATGTAGTTAATGAAATTATTTTAAAAGTGAATGGGGAACCTTATAAAAATTTTAAGGATTTTGCACAGAAAGTGAAAAATGTAAAATCGGAGTTTATTATATTTGAAAATGACAGGGGAGATGAAATTGTACTTGATGTAAAAGAGGTGGAGGCACAGAAGGAAGCTTTACTTTCAAATTACAGTATAACATCTGATATGTCAGAAGATATTAAATAAAACAACAGGGAAAGGAGAAGAAGCATTCAGCCAGGGAAATTCTGTCTGAAAAAGCTTTAATGTGGAAATGGTAGAATTATTTATAGCCATTAGGCATATACTTGAAAGAAAATTTCAAAGTATATTTTCCATATTGGGAGTAGGGATTGCTGTGACAGTATTTATTGTTTCACTTACAGTATCAAATGGACTTGAAAAGAATATGATTAGCACGCTGCTTACATTAAGTCCACATATACTGATTAGAAACAGTAAGGAAACACATTTTGAAGGCTATAAGGATGTAATAGAAAAGACAAAGGGAATAAAGGATGTAAAAGCTGTAATTCCTCAGATAAACAGTCAGTCCATAATAAAATTCGACAATTTTGCTAAAGGGGTACTGGCAAATGGAATATCAGCAGAAAATGTTAAAAATGATCTTAACTTAAAGATATTAAAAGGAAGTAACAATATATCTGAGCTTAATTCTATACTAATAGGGGAAGAACTTTCAAAGGAGATGAATATTTCAGTAGGAAGTGAACTAAGTTTTGTTTCTCCTGAAAATAAGGAACTGAAACTTATTGTGAGAGGTATATTTAAGACAGGCTTCCTTGACTATGATTCCAATTTAGTTATTGTACCATTACAGACTATGCAGATAATGGCTGAAAGGGGAGAAGTTGCTACAGAAATAGGAATTAAGACTAATAATCCTCAGAAAATAGAAGAAGTATTAGAACAAGTCTATAATAACCTTCCAACTAATGAATACAGGATTATAAGCTGGAAAGCTATAAATCAGAATCTTTTAAGAGCTATAAACTTCGAAAAGTTTGTACTTGTTGCCATATTAAGCCTGCTACTGGTAATTTCCTGCTTTGCAGTATCTGTAATATTAAATATGACAGTGAGGGAAAAGATTAAGGATATCGGGATATTAAAGTCAATAGGGTATACAAACAGACATATAAAGAATATTTTTACTATTGAAGGGATGATAATAGGAGTTTTTGGAATGATTATGGCAAGTCTGCTGTCACCGGTTATCCTTGTAACATTGAAACAGCTGTTTAAAATGCATATGAAAAATTCCTACTATTATCTGGAAGAGCTGCCTTTGTATATCTCAATAAAGGAACTGGTAATAATTTATGTGGCAGCTTTTGCAGTAGTGTTTGTTTCTACAATATATCCGGCATCTAGAGCAGCCAGAATGAAACCTGTGGAGGCATTGAAATATGAATAATAAGGTAATAGAATTAGTAAATGTCAATAAGATTTATAAGACAAAGGCAGAAAAAATACATATATTAAAAAATGTCAACCTCTCATTTTCAGAAGGAGATTTTGTCTCTATCCAGGGAAAATCAGGAAGTGGTAAAACAACCCTTTTGAATATACTAGGATTATTGGATGTTCCTACAGATGGGGAAATGATGGTAGATGGAAGAAAGATAGACTATAGTAATGAGAATATAAAGAATAAAATCCGTAATGAAAAGATAGGATTCGTATTTCAGTTCCATTATCTGCTAAACGAGTTTACGGCATTGGAAAATGTAATGATTCCAGCCCTTGTAGGTAAATGGGGAAGCAAGAAGGAGATAAAGGAAAAGGCAGCTGAATTACTTGATATGGTAGGTCTTAAAGACAGGATTAAGCATAAGCCTCTGGAACTGTCAGGAGGAGAAAAGCAGAGGGTAGCAATAGCAAGATCCATGATAAATAGTCCCGAAATAATCTTTGCTGATGAACCTACAGGAAATCTGGATACTGAAACTAGCTTAGTTATAAATAATCTGTTTGAAAAAATCAACAGGGAGAAGAAACAGTCAATCATTATAGTTACACATAGTCTGGAGCTTGCTAATATGGCAACATATAAGTATAAGATAGAAAAGGGTGAATTTAGTCGAATTTAGACATGGATAAGATTTATATGCATTATGATATGGATGCTTTCTTTGCTGCAGTTGAACAGCGTGATAATATGGCTTTAAGGGGTATTCCTATAGCAGTCGGACATGGAATTATTACAACGGCAAGCTATGAGGCACGTAAATATGGAGTAAAATCAGCAATGCCAGCTGTTACAGCAAAGAAGCTGTGTCCTCATCTGAAAATTGTTTCTGTCAGAAAGTCGTATTATTCTGAAGTCGGGAAAGAAATTCAGAATCTGATTAGAAAATTTACTGATAAATATGAGTTTACTTCGATAGATGAAGGGTATGTAGATATTACTGAATTTATAAAGGACAGGAATGATATAGAAAAATTTGTTGTCAGATTTAAGAAATATATTTATAATAATTCAGGACTGACATGCTCGGTAGGAATAGGGTTTAGTAAAATAAGTGCAAAGATAGCAAGTGATGTAAATAAACCTGACAGTTACTTTGTTTTTAGGGATAGGGAGCATTTCCTGGAATATATAATGGATAAGAAACTTTCAATTATTCCTGGAATAGGAAGAAAAATGAGAGAATTCCTGAAAATGTTCAGTATAACTTCCGTGTCAGATCTTTATAAGATTGAAAAGAAGGAACTCATAAAAAAGTTTGGTAACAGCAGGGGAGAATATCTATATAATGTCGTGAGAGGACAGCAGTATTCTGAAATAGATAATAACAGGAAAAGGCAGTCGTACGGACATGAAGTTACATTTAACCAGTCAATGAATGATATATATGCCCTCGAAGATGAACTTAAGGAACAGTCGGAAAAGTTAAGCAGGAGGCTTCAGAAATACGGAGAATATACAAAGACTGTAACCTTGAAGATAAGATATTCAGACTTTCAGACTTACACAAGGGCTAAGACATTAAAAAATTCCACTGACAGGGCTGAAGAGATATTCTCTGCAGTAAAGGAAAATTTTGAAAGCCTGAAGAAAAAAGATGAAGTAAGGCTTATAGGGATACATCTGAGCTCAATTACACGAAGTAATATAGTTCAGCTAACATTTGATGATTTAAAGTTATAACAGTTTAAGTATATGTAATGGAGGATAAATTTAATGGAGTTTTATAAGAGGCTTATAATAAAAATTCTTGAAAAAAGTACAATAGGGGAAGAAAATCCTCTGTTAAACAAGCTGAAATCAGGTCATGATCTCTCTCAGAAGGAAATGGCACTGCTTGAAGAGCTTATTGATTCAATTTTATAATATGAGGAGAAATTGTTCTTGAATAATAGTGATGAAATGTTGTATACTTTAAATAGGAGACATTAATCACTATTTTTTATGATTAATAAAAATTATAGAAAGGCAGGTTGAAAAATGAATATTGAAAAATTATATCCTGAAAAGGTTTTTTATTATTTTAACGAGATTTCAAAAATACCGAGAGGGTCAAAAAATGAAAAGCAGATTAGTGACTGGCTTGTAAAATTTGCCAAAGACAGGAAACTGGAAGTTATACAGGACGACTATTATAATGTTTTAATAAAGAAATCAGCAACGGCAGGATATGAAGAATTTTCTCCCCTTATTATACAGGGACATATGGATATGGTGTGGGAAAAAAATAAGGAGACAGAATTTGATTTTACAACACAGGGAATTGAACTTGTCATAGAAGACGGCTTCTTAAAGGCAAATGGTACGACACTTGGAGCAGACAACGGAATAGCAGTAGCATATGCTCTTGCAATACTAGACAGTAATGATATAAGGCATCCTGATCTGGAAGTAATTATAACAAGTGATGAAGAAGACGGGATGTCCGGTGTGAATAACCTTGACTATAGCCAGTTTGACGGAAGGACTTTAATAAATCTTGATACAGAAGAATATGGAGAAGTCTATGTAAGCAGTGCCGGAGGTGCAAGGACTGTAACACAGTTTATTTTTGAAACTAAGAAAGCCGAAGAAGGGGAATACACTTTTCTTTCTATGGAAGTAAAAGGACTTTCAGGAGGACATTCAGGTGCTGAAATTCATAAAAATTTAGGAAATTCTATTAAAATATTAGCTGAAGTGCTTTGCCATCTAAATAAGAAATATACATTATCTTTAGTACATATTGATGGAGGAGACAAGGTAAATGCCATTCCGAGGGAAGCTGCAGTTAAAATAGGAGTGAAGCTGGGAGAGGATACGCTAGAGGAATTTAGGAAACTTGGAGAACTGGCTTTTGAAAATATACTGAAAGATTTTAAAGTAATAGATGAATCGCCACTTCTGGTAATAGAAAAAATAACTCCAGGAAGTAATGACTTAAGAATTTCATCAGCTAATACTGTAAATCTTATATCCTTCCTTCATGAATTTCCTAACGGTGTTCTAAAAATGAGCGAGCATATCGAAGGGTTAGTAGAAACTTCTATAAATCCAGGTGTTGTAAAAACAGAGATACTGGATGGGAATATGAAGGTTCTTGTCCAGTCGCTACCTAGAAGTTCAGTAAATGCTTCGTTAGACAGACTGCTAAATGAAATTACGGAACTTTCAAGAAATCATAGTGCAAATATAAGGATAGATTCTTCCTATCCTTCGTGGGAATATAGGGAAAATTCAGAAATAAGGGATTTGATAGTAAAATCCTTTAAAGAAGTTACCGGAAAAGATGCGAAAGTAAAAGCAATCCATGCAGGTCTAGAATGTGGGATATTCTCTGATAATATTGAAAATCTGGATGTAGTTTCAATAGGTCCTAATATATATGGAGCTCATACTCCACAGGAAAGAATGGAGATAGACTCTGTAGGAAAAACATGGGAACTTCTGCTCAAAGTTCTTGAAAATTATAATATAAAATCAGAATAAACTTAATGAAGGCAACATAAAAATGAAAAAAATAAAGATAAAAGAAGTAATAGTTGTAGAAGGAAGAGATGACATAACAGCATTAAAACGTGTAGTGGACGGACATATTATTGCATTGAATGGATTTTCAGGTCTTACAGGGAAGTCGATAAGGAAACTTGTGGAAATATCTAAGAAAAGTGATCTTATATTATTTACAGACCCTGATTATGCAGGAAAAAAAATAAGAGATATTATAAAAAAACATATTCCGGATATAAAGCATGCATTTATAAGCAGGGAAAATGCTGAAAAAAAAGGGAATATAGGAGTAGAGAATGCTTCTGATGATGCTATAATAGAAGCACTGAAAAATATTATTTCAGAAAATGCAGATACAGAAAATTCTGAGAAAATGCCTGACTTTACTATGAACGATCTTCTTATGAATGGACTCACTTCAGGAAATGAGGCTAAACAGAGAAGGATGAAGCTGGGTAATTATCTGAAAATAGGGTATTATAATTCAAAGCAGCTCCTGAATGCACTGAACGCCTTTGGTATTACAAAGGAAGCCTTTAATGAGGCAATAAGGGAAATAGATAGAATGAAATAATAAATCAGAGAAATAACGGATATATGAAGAATTAATTTAAATTATTTCGCACATATATCTGTTATTTTATTTTTTTATTAAAAGACAAAAAACGTAAAATTTGATATAATATATAAAAAGAAAAAGTCAGGGCAAAATAGAATGGGAATTTAGAGAAATGATATTGATGGATGAACAGGAATCCTGTTAGGAATTCATAACATTGCACATAGTAATAGGAGGTAGAAATGTCTTTGGAAGAGAACAGAAAAGAACTGGATATTATAACGGAAGCAAAGGAGATATTCAGTATAGAGATAGAGGAACTTAAAAAAATAAGGGAAAAAATAGATAAGAATTTTGAAAGACTTGTAAATCTGATTTATGAATCAGAAAATAGGAAAGTTGTAGTTACCGGAATAGGGAAATCGGGGCATATTGGTTCTAAAATATCAGCGACACTGGCATCTACAGGTACATCTTCAGTTTTCATGAATTCTGCTGAAGCGCTTCATGGAGATCTTGGCATGATAAATGAAGGAGATGTAGTAATAGTTATTTCAAATAGTGGAAATTCAGATGAAGTGCTGAGTATACTGACACCTATAAAGAAAATAGGAGGAAAGATAGTAGCTTTTACAGGAAATGAAAAGTCTACCCTTGCAAAATACGCAGAGATAGTCATAAACATAGGAGTGGAAAAGGAAGCATGTCCTCTTGGAACAGCACCCATGAGTTCCACGACAGCTACTCTTGTCATGGGAGATGCATTGGCAGCGGTATTGATGAAGGTAAGAAATTTTACTGAAAATGATTTTGCAAAGTATCATCCAGGAGGAAGTTTAGGAAAGCGTCTTCTCCTTACAGTACAGGATCTGATGCATACAGGAGATGAGCTGCCAGTATTGTCTGAAAATGAAGAAATAGACAAGGTGCTGATGGTTCTGACAAAGAAAAAAATGGGAGCAGTATGTATTTCAGATACAGGAGAACAGAATGGTAAGCTGACAGGGATTATTACAGAAGGGGATATCAGGAGGGCTCTGGCTCATAAGGAAAAATTCTTCAGCTACAGGGCAAAAGATATTATGGTTTCCGCTCCGGTTGCAGTAAATAAAGATGCAATGGCATTGGAGGCACTGAATCTTATGGAAAACAGGAAGAGTCAGATTAATGTACTTCCTGTAGTGGAAAAAGGTAATGTTGTAGGGATTATAAGGATACATGATCTCGTGGGATTGAGGCAGCATGGATAGTAAGAATTTATTAAAAGGAACGATGGTCTATCTATTAGCTAATTTTATAACAAAGATGGGATCTCTCATATTCCTTCCTATAATGACAAGACTTCTTACTCAGGAAGAATTTGGAATTATAGGAACTCTTGCTCCTGTTACAAGCCTGTTTACAATCATTCTTGGACTGGGGCTCTATAATGCACAGATAAAGAAATATGTCAGTCTGCAGGATAATGAAGAAGAGTTTGGAAGTTACATGTTTTCAACGATGGCAATAATTTCGGTATTAAACATTGTTATTTTTGCCTTTCTGTTTACGCCGGCTTCAAGATACCTTTTTTCACTGGTTCTGAATCTGGATAAAGTGGATTACAATTCACTGGTTATAATTTCTATGGTTATAGCTGCTGTAAATGCTGTAAATAATCTTGCAATAACAATGTTCAGAATGAAGAAACTGTATACAAAAGCTGCAACTGCAAGTCTTCTAAGTTTTTTTACCAATTATATATTGGCAATATATTTTATAAAATATTTGAAGATGGGAGTATTCGGTAATCAGCTTGCCAATTTAATCGCAGTCCTTCTAATAACCTTATATTCTTTCAGGGATTATTTTGGAAAATTCAGGTTCAAAATAAAAAGGGAATATGTAAACTATGCCCTTATAAATGGCGTTCCATTAATATTTATAGAATTAACGGATCAGATAGTAAATGTCAGTGACAGGTGGGTTCTGGCTAAAGTTGTTTCTCTGTCGGTGGTGGGATATTATACATTAGCGTATACTGGAGGAAGGGTGTTGTCAGTGGTTACAGCATCTTTTATAAGCAGCTGGATACCAGAACTTTATGAAGCTATGGAGAAGGATCCGAAAAATCCCAGGATTACAGCAAGTGTAGAAAATTTTTTAGGACTGACTACCTTTATATGTATATCAGGACAGCTATTTGCTCCGGAAATAATTAAATTAATATTTCCTGCCAACTATCATACTTCAATAAATTATGTGGGGATAATACTGGCTTCAGTAGTTATCCAGTCTCTTTACTGTCTGGATTATTTCTTTCATTATCACGAGAAAAGTATGGTAATATTTTATTTTTCCTTATTTGCCATGGCATTTAACCTGACAGGGAATTTAATCTTCATTCCGAAGTATCCTGAGTATGGAGGGATGATTGCGGCATGGACTACATTAACAGCATTCTTATTTAAAGTAATAATTGAGCTGTTTATTATAAGAAAATGGTACAGTATAAAATTTAATTATAAGAAATTATTGCTATACTTGATTTTGATTGTAAATCCGCTTGTATTTTATCTAGGAAATGAAAATATATCGGCAATTAAATTTATAGTTAAGATGTTATATTTTATAATTTCCATGAAACTGCTGATTAATAAGGAAAATTTTATGAAAATAAAAGGAATGGCATTGAAAATAAAAAATAAGATAATAAGAGGATAGATGTAATATATTTCAAGAAAGATTAAAAAGAATTATAAAGACTAAATGGAAAGGAAACTTGTAGTAATTATGAAAAAGAACAGGATATTA
>JBHACQ010000147.1:0-9578 GCA_041854625.1 Leptotrichia sp.
AACGAGATTGCCGTAAAAGTTCACCAGACTCTTACACAGGACTCTACCGGTACAATGGCTTATCTACAGCTAAATGCCATGAATATTAACGATGTTGCTACTGAAGTTTCTGTTGCCTATGTCGACCACAATATGCTACAGTCCAGTTTTGAAAATGCTGATGATCATGAATTTATTAAAACCTCTGCTGCAAGGCACAATATCATCTTTTCAAAGCCGGGAAATGGAATATGTCATAGGCTTCACCTTGAAAAATTCGGTAAACCGGGTAAAATCCTCATAGGATCAGACAGTCATACGCCTACCGGTGGCGGACTCGGTATGCTTGCAATAGGAGCGGGAGGTCTTGATGTAGCTGTAGGTATGGCTAGAGGACTGTATTATTTAAAAGTTCCTAAAGTATATAATGTAGTACTTAAAGGAAGGCTCCAGCCGTGGGTTTCTGCTAAAGACATAATACTTCATGTTCTCAGGGAACTTACTGTTAAGGGAGGAGTAGGATATGTAATTGAATATACCGGAGAAGGAATAGAAAACCTGACTGTTGAAGACCGTGCAACTATTACAAATATGGGGGCGGAACTAGGAGCGACTACTTCCATATTCCCTAGCGATGAAAATACACGGGACTTCCTCAGGAAGCAGTCAAGGGAAGAAGACTATATTCCCCTTGCTCCTGATGCAGATGCCCAATATGATGAAAGACTGATTATTGACCTGGATATGCTTGTACCCCTTGCTGCATTTCCACATAGTCCGGACAATGTACATGAAATCCCTAAGACAAAAATAAAAGTTGACCAGATAGCTATAGGTTCATGTACTAATTCATCATATTCAGACTTTATGAAACTCGCTGCCATACTTGACGGAAAAAGTGTCCATCCAGATGTAAGTCTTGTACTTTCACCGGGTTCAAGCAACATAATGAAGACGATTTCAGAAAATGGTGCCTTGTCTAAATTTATATCTGCAGGTGCAAGGCTTCTTGAAGCTGCATGCGGTCCATGTATAGGTATGGGACAGGCTCCAAAGTCAAAGGGAATATCATTAAGGACTTTCAACAGAAACTTTAAGGGAAGATGTGGAACTATGGATGCCGAAGTATATCTTGTAAGTACAGAAACAGCGGCCGCATCAGCCTTGACAGGTTACCTTACTGATCCCCGTGAGCTGGGCGAAGAAATTATAGTTGAACTTCCTGAAAAATATGATTCTTCTGACAATTATTACATCTACCCTTCAGAAAATCCTTCAGAAAGACATTCAACTGAAATTATCATGGGTCCTAATATAAAACCTTTCCCTATCGGAGAAAAGTTAAAGGACACTATTGCCAGAAAAGTTATCTTTAAAGCAGGAGATAATGTAACTACAGATGACATATGTCCGTCATATGCAGCCTTACTCCCCTTCAGGTCAAATATACCGAAGCTTTCTGAACATTGTTTTGAAACATTGATTCCTGATTTTAAGAAAAGAGCTGAAACAAACGGGGGTGGAATTATTATAGGCGGAGATAATTATGGACAGGGATCCAGTAGGGAACATGCTGCTTTATTGCCGTTATATCTAGGAGTTAAAGCTGTAATTGCAAAATCTTTTGCAAGAATCCACAAGGCTAATCTGATAAACAGCGGTATTATTCCTCTGGAATTTGCGATTCCGTCAGACTATGATAATATTCAAGAGTATGATGAACTGGAGCTTACGAATATTAGGGATTCACTTGAAAAAGGAGAATTTACTGTAAGAAACAAAACTAGAAATACTGAATTTAAAGCAAAATTCGCAGCATCTTCTAGAGAAATTAAAATTCTAGAATATGGCGGATACCTTACATTTGCATCAAGTGATGAATTTTAATTATATATTTTCAAAAATTATGGAAGGAGAAGAATGTATGAAGACAGTTACATTGATACCTGGGGACGGTATTGGTCCTGAGATAGCAGACAGTCTGGAGAAAATTTTTTCAGCTGCTGAAGTGCCTCTTACTTTTGAAAGAGAAAATGCGGGAAATGAGGTATATGAAAATACTGGTGAACTGATTCCCGACAGTCTTTACAGAAGTGTTGAAAAAAACAGAATTGCTATAAAGGGACCTATTACTACTCCTGTAGGTAAAGGATTTAGAAGCATCAACGTATATTTGAGAAAAAAGTATGACCTGTTTTCAAATATACGACCTTCTAAAAATCTTCCTGGAATAAAGACAAAATATGACAATATCAATCTTGTAATTTTCAGGGAAAATACAGAAGGGCTTTATATTGGAGAAGAGAAATATGAAGATGAAGAAAAAACTTCTGCTATTGCAGTAAAAAGAATTACTAGAAAAGGTAGTTACCGTATATTGAAATCTGCCTTTGAGTATGCCAGAAATAACAATCTTAATAAAGTTACCGCCGTACATAAGGCAAATATACTGAAACTTACAGATGGACTGTTTCTTGATATAGCAAGGGAAGTTGCAGCTGAATATCCTGACATTGCCCTTGAAGAAACAATAATAGACAACATGTGTATGCAGCTTGTAGTCAATCCTGAAAGATATCAGGTAATAGTTACTATGAATTTATATGGTGACATATTATCAGACCTTGTAGCCGGAGTTGTTGGAGGGCTTGGAGTTGCTCCTGGTGCAAATATTGGAGATGACATTGCAATATTTGAAGCCGTTCACGGTTCTGCACCTGATATTGCAGGGAAGAATAAGGCTAATCCACTTGCACTGCTACTTTCAGGAATTGAAATGTTAAAATACATGAATATGAATTCCTATGCTGATAAAATTGAAAACGCTATCTTAAAAACTTTATCTGAAGGTAACTGTAAGACTGCTGATTTAGGTGGAAATGCTTCTACCACAGAATTTACAGATAAGATTATTGAAAATCTGTAATTATTTATTATTTTCAGGAGGTGTAACGCATGAAAAATGATTTTATTAAAGAACTAGGTAATTTAATAACCAAAAACAATTTTATTTCAGATGAATTATACGATGAATTAGATGTTAAAAGGGGATTGCGTAATAAAAATGGAACAGGTGTCCTTGTGGGACTGACTAAGATTGGGGCTGTTATAGGATATTCTGTAGAGGAAGGCAAAAAAATTCCTGCAGAAGGAAAGCTGTTCTACCGTGGAATTTCTCTAGAAAATCTTATATCCCTCTATGAAAAGGATCCTTCCTTTTCCTTTGAAAAGACTATCTTCCTTATTTTATTTGGAAAAGTTCCTTCAACTTTTGAATTAAAAATGTTTTTGAGTACATTGAAGGAATATAGGAATCTTCCTGATGAATTTATAGAAAACTTCATACTTAGACAACCTAGTTCCGACATAATGAACCAGCTTCAGAGAAATGTCCTCTGCCTTTATACTATTGATGAGGACCCTGATAATATTAATATGGAAAATCTGATTAATCAGGCTCTGAACTTAATAGCTAAGTTTCCAAGTCTGCTAGTGTACAGCTATCAGGCAGTAAACCATAAACACTTTAATAAAAGTCTTATAATACATCATCCTGTAGAAGATTACAGTATTGCTCAGAATATTCTCCACATGTTAAGAGATGACAGCAAGTTTACTGACTCAGAAGCTGAAATTCTGGATCTTATATTAGTCATCCATGCTGAACATGGTGGTGGAAATAATTCCACTTTTACTTCCCACGTGGTTTCTTCCAGCGGAACAGATACTTATTCATCTATATCTGCTTCAATAGGTTCTCTCAAGGGACCTCTTCATGGAGGTGCTAATGCAATGGTTACAAAGATGGTTGATGATATTAAACATAATATCAACTATACTAATGATGAAATGTTAAAAGATTATATAAGGAAGATTTTTAACAGGGAAGCCTTTGATAAAACAGGAAAAATATATGGAATGGGGCATGCTGTGTATACTCTGTCAGATCCTAGGGCAGTCCTTCTTAAATCTAAGGCGTACGAACTTGCAAAAGAAAAGGATGCCCTTGAAGAATTTCAGCTATATTGTAATATAGAAAAATTTACACAGGAAGTTGGAAAAGAAATAAAGGGAGAAGATTTTACAATCAGTGCCAATGTTGATCTTTATTCAGGGTTCGTATATAAACTTCTGAATATTCCTCAGAATATCTTTACTCCTTTATTTGCACTTTCCAGAATAGCCAGCTGGAATGCCCACAGGATTGAACAGATATGCAGTGACAAAAGAATTATCCGACCGGCATATAAGGCAATTGATGCTGGTGGAAATCTGTTAATTTAGTTACATATCCTGTCATAATAAAACACGATTCTAAAAAAATTTAATAATCTTAGAATCGTGTTTTTATATTAACTTGAAATTATATTTTTCTATTTCATGAATATAATTCTAGTAGTCTACTGTTTTCACTCCATTATAGACATCCCTATCAAACTCACCTATCCTATTTGCAACAAGCATAGCCACATATACATCTATATCGACATTATTAAGTGTCCTGAACATTCCGGAAAACCAGTCTATTCCTATTAATACTGCTATGCTTTCCAGTGGAAGTCCCATAGAAGAGGCCAGGAATGTATAGACTATAATTGCTCCGCCAGGTACTACAACACTTCCCATACACATCAGACATGACAATATGACTGCCATCATCATCTGATATGGTGTAAGCTGTATCCCTGAAAACTGTGCTATGAAAAATATTGCAGTAACATTACATAATGCCCATCCAGAAGAATTCATGGACATAGTTATAGGCCCTGTGAAATCTGCAATTTTTCTACTTACTCCAAATTTTGTAACTGAATCTTCCATTTTTGTAGGAAGAGTTATGGCACTTGAAGTAGTTGTCAGAGCTATAATAGACATCTTAGCAAATTTCTTAGGCATTTTCATAGGATTTACCCTACATATTGCTGCTGTTATCAGTCCGTAGATTACTAGCTGTAATATATCACCTATTATCAGTATTGCAAGAAATTTAGCCATAGGTATTACTACAGTGAAGCCTTTACTGCCCGTTACATCAGCAAGAAGGCAGAATATACCTATCGGAGATATCTTCATTACATTTTTTATAATATTTACTATAATTTCATTTATAGCCAGAATCCAGTCAATTACAATAGTATTTCCCGTATCTCTTACATACTGGGAAGCTGCTACTCCAAAAAATAATGAAAATATTATACAGGGAACCATGGCACTGTTTGCCATAGCAGAAAATACATTAGTTGTGAAAAAAGCTAATACAGTATCTTTTAAGGATGTTTCCTGAACTGTTCCGGTTACTCCAGTATTCTGAGCAACCTCAGTCATATGTGCTACTCCTGTTCCTGGCTGTATATAATACGACAGTACTACTCCCATAAAAGCTGATGTCAGTGTAAAGAATATTATCCATTTAAATGTATGGATTCCCATTTTCCCTACATCTCCTGAACTTCCTCTTCCTACTGCAACTATAACTGCCGACATTACAAGCATTATGACTGACATCTGAATAAGTCTCAGGAATACATCTCCTATTATTTTCAGATTTGAGGCCCATGGACCTATAAATCCTCCAAATATAATTCCTCCAAAAGTTGCAATCAGTATCTGATTAGTCAGCGATAATCCGAATAATTTCTTATTTCTAGTCATTTTTCTCTCTCCTTTTCCATTTTTTAGGAGTTAATATATTTACTACTTCTTGCTTGCAAAGGCACTCTGACCTCCAAATTTATTATAATGGACTATATCACTTATAAGATATTCATAAATGCCTTTTTCTATCGGAATCCCTTCTTTCTGATATTTCTCATATGTCAGCTGACTGACTTCTCCAGGATAATAGACCTGTTTAAATCCTTCAGCTGCCGGAATATCATGTAACTCATCTTTTGTCCTTGTTATATTTTCTTTAAATTCATTCAAATTCATAAATCTTGAAGGGTCTATTATAATAAATGTATGCCCTAGATCCCTTCCTTTATCAAGCTTATCATACATGGAAGGTACATGTCCTCCGAAAGGAAGACCCAGCATAACTCCAGAAAGTATATCAACTATCATCATAAGTCCGTATCCTTTAGGTCCTGCAATAGGAAGCAGTGCTCCTACATCATGAGGATTTGTTGTTGGAATTCCTTTTCTGTCAACTGCCCATGTATCAGGTATTTCCATATTTTTAGAACGGGCATCAAGTATTTTCCCCCATGCCTGGACAGAAGTTGCCATATCAAAGACAATTGCCCTTCCTTCTGAAGCAGGAGCTCCAAATCCTATGGGGTTTGTCCCATAATAGGGTTCTCTCCCCCCAAAAGGTACTACCATAGGGTCAGACTGACAAACTGATAATCCAATCAGATTATTAGCAGCCACTTTTTCCATATAATAAGCCATTGTTCCACTATGACTTAGCTTCGATATTCCAACAATTGCCACTCCATTTTCCTTTGCCATTTCCATAGCATATTTTAATGCCTCATTAGCCACATACTGTCCTATTCCGTTATCGCCATGAAATATTCCTGTACATGGTCCCGTTTTTTCAAAATACATCTCCGGCTCAATTGCCACCCCTCTTTTTGCAATCCTTTCCGCATAATAGTCAACCCTTACTGCTCCATGTGAATGAATTCCACAACTGTCGGCAAATACGAGATGTCTTGCAACTTCATCTGCATGTTCAGATTTCAAACCTGCTTTTTCCAGTTTATTTTGAATAAGGTTATGCAGTTCCTGTGGAGATACTATAACTACTTCATTCATTTTTTTCACCCTCTTTAAGATTAATTTTTATCATCTGTAATTTATCATTATGAACCTATAATGTTTCCTTTTTTCCACCATTTTCACTTGCTGCACCGAATATAACCATTCCTACTAATAAAAGGACAGATGCCAGGTAAAATCCTGCCTGCATAGATCCAAACCTATCTGCTATCCATCCTGTTACATAAGGTGCTGTAATTGCAGCAGACATACCGATAAAGTTATATGCACTTAAAGCTGTTCCTAACGCTTCTTTCGGTGAATTTTTAGTAACATAGGTTACAAGGATAGGATCAAGAGCCAGTTTCCCAGTCAGACCATATAGAATAAGCATTAAAATCAACATTGTCCTGTCAGTGACATAAGCCATTCCAAAAGTTGAGAGCAGTGCCAGAGGAACAAGAGAAAACACAAATATTTTAGTTTTTTTCAGTTTATCTGACAGTCTTGAGATTATCAGTGCACCAGGAACAGATGCCCATGGTACCAGCGAAGCTATAAATCCTACACTTGTTCCTTCAAATCCACGCTCTGTCTGAAGGAACTTAGGAAGCCATGTAATTATAACGAAATTTGCATATATTGAACAGAACAGCAGTAAAAATGCACACATGAGATTCTTATTCCTAAATACTGACAACCCCGACTGTTTCTCTCTCTTTACTTCTGTTTCTTCAGGTTTCCTGATTTCCTTCCCGGCATCTTCAGGCTTTATAACCCTTTCTTTTAAAGTCATAAAAAGCAAGCCTACTATAACTGTCGGTACCGCCATAATAAAGAAAGGAAGACTCCAGTGATGACCTTTTTCCAGTACAAGATAGCTTGAAAGCAGATATCCTCCTGATGTTCCGAAAGCCATTCCACTATTTATAATTGCCGTTCCCAATGTCAGACTTTTTGTCGGTATAGCTTCTCCTGACAATGCATACTGGGGACCATAATAAGCACCTTCACCTATTCCTGTAAGTGCACGGTAAATCATAAATATTCCTAGTCCACTCGCTACACCGCTTAATCCGGTAGTTATTCCAAAAAGAACAAACCCAAATGCTATCACTATTCTTCTTCCTATTATATCTCCTACTATCCCAAAAGGAATCTGCATAATCGCATAAGTCAGGAAAAATATGCTGTTAACTGCTCCCAACTGTGTATTGTTCAATCCAAATTCTTCTGCTATCTTACCCATGACAGGTCCTAGGATTGTCCTGTCTGCATACATCAGAATCCACCCGGCAAAACATAATGCTACTACTTTCCACCAGTACTGTTCTGAAACATTCATTGCTTTATATCTTTTTTCCAGCATGTTCATATTATTTCCTCCATTTCTGATATTTTCCTCTTATCCCTAAAACTATTCCTAATAACGTATCATATCCCGATGTATGACCTATTTCAGTCATATCCTTGACTGCTTTTCCAATATCTTTTCTCAACAGATCCAAAATATCTTCACTGACATACCCTCTATTAAAAGCATCGAAATATTGCCTACTTATATCAGTTGTTGAATTTCCATGCTGTAGAACTATATTTTCCCCACATAGACGGCATATGAAGGAATAGCCTATTAACAGGTCATCTCCAGACGGTGTAAGACCTTTTCCTCTGCCAGTGAGATATTTCTGCAGCTCTTCTGTTAAGCCGTTTGAAAATTTTTCTTCCAGTTCATTTTTTATATTACCTAGTCCTGATTTATTTTTCAAATCTATATCTTCTATATTCTCCATTATATTCTTAAAAATCTTCTGCCTGCATTTAATAGAAGATATATAAGGTATATGCAGCTCTTCTATTTTATTTAGAGGTAGATTTAATATTTCAACTCCACCATTCGTATAGAAGACCATTTCCCCGAATCTATGTACTACTATATTTCCTTTCCCGGATTTTCTTATTATTTTTTCTATTTTATCATCTGAAATCCTGCATCCAAAACTTACAAGTTTCCTTTTCAGTCCGGAAATATAGACTAGATTTTCTCCAAACTTAATATTTAGAGAATCCTTGAATATACTATGGACATATCCTATTTTTTCATTTTCCATATACAGGAGCATCAGTCTGCTAATGCTCTCTGCACCCATTTTCTCTTTATTCCTGCTCATTAATCCATATCCAGACCTATATATTCAGCATATGCAACCAGAGCTTTTTCAAAACATTCCAGAGGAGCTCTTACAGTTCCTGCTCCTACCTGACCTACTCCGGCATTTTTATGTGCTATTCCCGTATTTATAACAGGAGTTATTCCTGTCTCAACTACCTTTCTTATATCAATCCCTAAAGGAGCACCTTTAAAATCCCATGTCGGAATTGTAAAATTAGGGTTATGCATGATGCATATTTCACTCATTTCATCACTTACTTTAAGTGCATCCTTGAAACCTCCGGCTCCTACAAACCTTGTTACCCCCGGAGCTGCAATCATAGTCATTCCTCCTACTCCTACTGTTTCAGTTATAGCACTGTCTCCTATATCAGGATTTGCATCATCCTGGGTAAATCCTGTAAAGAATAGTCCTTTAGGAGTATTAACAGGAGCTGTAAACCACTGATCTCCCAGCCCGCTTATACGTATTCCGAAATCTTTCCCGTTACGAGTCATTGTTGTAACTACTGTTCCAACTTTATTGAGCCTTGCTCCATCTACAATGGCTTTTCCTGTTGCCATCATAATATTCAGGAAGAACTGATCTGTATTAGCTAGAAACTGGATAACTTCCTTCTTCATATTATCATCTATATCAAGAAGGACTATTAGTGGAGTAACTTCTTTCAGGAAAAGAAGACTGGCAGCTATATTACGTTGATGGAATTCATCTCCCATA
>JBHACQ010000148.1:0-5195 GCA_041854625.1 Leptotrichia sp.
AATGTTGTTATCAATATTAGTCATATTACTACTCATTATAGAAATTCTAGAAGTCCTTTTAGTGAAAGAGTTAAAATTTTCTGCCTTAAAAGTTTCTAAGAATGATTTTATGATGCAGCCGGTAACAGAAAGAAGAAATGACTACTATTAATCAACGCTTCTACCGTACATGATAAAATTTAGGAAGTCTGAAGCATATAAGCTTTGGCGTAATTCTGGAAATAAAAATCTGATATAGACTTTTAAGGCGATTCTACAGGAGTCGTCTTTTATTTTTAAGAATAAAGCATAAAAAATGAGGAGAGTGAAAATCAATGTCAAGAAGTAACAATTTAACAAAAGGGGCTGCAAGGGCACCTCACAGGTCACTGCTGAAGGGACTGGGATTCGTAAATGAGGAGATGGACAGGCCGATTATAGGGATTGCCAATTCATACAATGAGATAATACCAGGGCACGTTCATTTACAGACCCTTGTACAGTCAGTAAAAGATGGAATAAGGAATGCAGGTGGAGTTCCTATGGAGTTCAATACTATAGGAATATGTGACGGACTTGCCATGAACCATGTGGGAATGAAGTATTCCCTTGTAACGAGGAATATAATTGCCGATTCAATAGAAGCTACGGCTATGGCTACTCCTTTTGATGCAATAGTGTTCATACCTAACTGTGACAAAGTCGTGCCAGGGATGCTGATAGCTGCTGCAAGACTGAACATACCGGCAATATTTATAAGTGGAGGTGCAATGCTGGCAGGAGTGTACAAAGGTAAGAAAGTGGGACTAAGTAATGTATTTGAAGCTGTGGGGCAGTATAATTCAGGGCTTATAACGAAAAAGGAATTAAATATGGTGGAGGATCTGGCATGTCCGACATGTGGCTCGTGTTCAGGAATGTACACGGCAAATACGATGAACTGTCTAACTGAAGCACTTGGTATGGGACTTCCGGGAAATGGGACAGTTCCGGCAGTATTTTCTGAAAGGCTGAGGCTGGCTAAGAAGGCAGGAATGCAGATAATGGAAGTATTAAAGGCTGACCTTAGGCCAAAGGATATTATGACAAGGGAGGCATTTGAAAATGCAGTTGCTGTAGATATGGCACTTGGAGGATCTTCAAATACGGCACTTCATCTTCCGGCAATAGCCCACGAAGCAGGAATCAGACTGACACTGGATGATTTTAATGACATTGCAAGGAATACTCCGCAGCTCTGTAAGCTATCCCCTTCAGGAGAATACTTTATAGAAGACCTGTACAGAGCAGGAGGAGTTACGGGAGTAATGAAGAGGATGTATGAGAATGGAAGACTGAATGGAAATGCAAAGACTGTAGCACTTCAGACACAGGAGGAACTGGTAAGGGAAGCTTATATAAATGATGATGAAGTTATAAGACCTTGGGACAGCCCTGCCTACAGTACAGGAGGAATAGCTGTATTAAAGGGGAATCTAGCTCAGGACGGATGTGTAGTAAAGGAAGGGGCAGTTGCCAAGGAAATGCTCGTTCATTCAGGGCCTGCAAAGGTATTTGATAATGAGGAAGATGCTGTAGAAGCTATTGTCGGAGGAAAGATAGTTGCAGGAGATGTGGTAGTTATAAGGTATGAAGGACCTAAAGGGGGACCTGGAATGAGGGAAATGCTTTCGCCTACTGCAATGATAGCCGGAATGGGACTGGACAAGGATGTGGCACTTATTACAGATGGAAGATTTTCAGGGGCTACAAGGGGAGCTTCGATAGGGCATGTATCTCCTGAAGCTGCAGCAGGTGGAACGATAGCAGTAGTCAGAGATGGAGATATTATAGAAATAGATATTCCTAGAAGAAGGCTGAATGTAAGACTTTCTGATGAGGAAATTTCCAGAAGAAAGGCAGAACTTGAGCCATATAAGATAACAGTGGGAGGATATCTGAAAAAATATGCGATGCATGTATCTTCAGCAGCGGAAGGTGCAATAGAAATACTTGACTAACTTTATGAGGAATAAATAAAATAAATTGGGGTAATAAAAAAGTTTTTAAATAAATAAAATAAAATATTAAAAAATTAAAGAAGGTGAAAAAATTGCATAAGTTGTACGATTTTATGGAAGCAAGAGAGAGGCTTGGAACAGTAATTGTAAAAACGAAGCTGATTCATAGCAGTGTATTTTCAAAGGAGACAGGAAATGAGGTGTATATAAAACCTGAAAATCTCCAGAGGACAGGGTCTTTTAAAGTAAGGGGAGCCTATAACAAGATAGCTAAGCTCACAAGCGAAGAGAAGAAAAAGGGGGTTATAGCTTCATCTGCAGGGAATCATGCCCAGGGAGTGGCACTGGCAGCCCAGAAACTGGGAATTAAAGCAGTTATAGTCATGCCTAGACATACCCCTCTCATTAAAGTGGAAGCAACAAAACAGTATGGAGCAGAAGTTATCCTCCATGGGGAAGTTTATGATGAGGCATACCAGAAAGCCCTGGAATTACAGGAAAAAGAAGGATATGTATTCATACATCCCTTCAATGATGAGGATGTAATAGAGGGGCAGGGGACTATTGCCCTGGAAGTGATGGAGGAAATACCGGATGCCGACATTATAGTAGTCCCTCTGGGAGGAGGTGGACTCATTTCAGGAGTAGCGGCAGCTGCAAAGCTGAAGAATCCTCAGATAAAGATAATAGGTGTAGAACCAGAAGGAGCGGCGAGTGCCATAAAATCTCTTGAAAAAGGGAAAGTGACGGAACTCAGGGAAGTGAGTACTATTGCAGATGGTGCGGCTGTAAAAAGGATAGGAGAAATAAACTTTGATTATGTAAAGGATTATGTGGATGAAATTATAACAGTATCAGACTATGAACTTATGGAAGCTTTTCTCCTTCTTGTGGAAAAACATAAAATTGTAGCAGAAAATGCAGGAATATTATCAATTGCAGGATTAAAGAAGATAAATGTAAAAAATAAGAAGGTAATATCTATATTAAGTGGAGGAAACATAGATGTCCTTACAATTTCTTCAATGATTAATAAAGGACTGGTAGTGAGAGGAAGAATATTCAAGTTTTCAGTAGATCTTCCTGATAAGCCAGGGCAGCTTGTGGCGGTTTCTCAGATACTTTCCAATGAAAATGCCAATGTAATACGTCTTGAGCATAACCAGTTTAAAAATCTGGACAGGTTCCATGAAGTTGAGCTTCAGGTAACTGTCGAGACAAATGGAGAAGAACATATAGGCAGGATAATAGAAAGCTTTAAGAAGGAAGGCTATGAAATAAAGAGGTTAAACTCACAGGAAATAACAGGAGAGTAAAATAGACTAGTGAAAGGCGGTAAAAAAAATGAGTACGGAAATGATAAATGGCGGTAAGATATTGCTGGAATGTCTGTACAGGCTTGGAATAAGGGATATCTTCGGTTATCCAGGCGGTGCAGTAATACCTATTTATGATGAAATTTATAAATATGGTAAGATAAATCATTATTTTTCAAGGCATGAGCAGGGAGCGGCACATGAAGCGGACGGATATGCAAGGGCTTCGGGGAAAGTCGGTGTGTGCCTTGCAACTTCAGGTCCGGGGGCAACAAACCTTGTTACAGGTATAATGACGGCACATATGGATTCTATACCGATGCTGGCAATTACAGGTCAGGTTGGAAGTTCCTTACTTGGAAAGGACGCATTTCAGGAAAGTGATATAGTAGGGATAACGGTACCTATAACAAAGATGAACTATCTTGTCCAGAATATAAAAGATCTTCCAAGGATACTGAAAGAAGCTTATTATATAGCTTCAACAGGAAGACCAGGACCTGTATTGATAGATATCCCTAAGGATATACAGCTTCAGGAGATATCTTATGATGAATTTAATAAACTGTATGAGAAGGAATTCCGTCTGGAAGGATATGATCCTACATATAAGGGGCATCAAGGTCAGATTAAGAAGGCATTGAAGCTTATTAAGGAAGCGAAGAAGCCTCTTATAATAGCAGGGGCAGGTATCCTGAAAGCAAGGGCTTCAAAGGAACTGAGGGAGTTTGCAGAGAAGATAAACAGCCCTGTAACAACAACATTACTTGGACTGGGGACATTCCCAAGTTCTCATGAGCTTTCCCTGGGTATGCTAGGTATGCATGGTACGGTAGCGGCAAACTATGCTACTGATGAAGCCGACCTTGTAATAGCGGCAGGAATAAGATTTGATGACAGGATTACGGGAGATCCTAATAAATTCTGTAAGAAGGCAAAGATTATACACATAGATATAGATCCTGCAGAAATAGATAAGAACAAGAAAGCTGATGTTCCGATTGTAGGAGATCTGAAAAATGTACTGACGGGGCTTAATAATGAAGTAGAAGTAAAGGAAAATCCGGACTGGATAAAAAAGACCAAAGGATGGAAGGATGAGTACCCTCTGGGATATAGAAAAGTAGGGGAAGATAAGATACTGGCACAGGAAGTCCTTGAAGAGCTGAATAACATACTTAAAGGAGAAGCTATTGTTGTAACAGATGTGGGACAGCATCAGATGTGGACAGCACAGTTTATTAATTATGAGAATCCTGATTCCATTATAACGTCTGGAGGTGCAGGGACTATGGGATTCGGACTTCCTGCAGCAATAGGGGCACAGGTTGCAATGCCTGAAAAAAAAGTAGTCCTTATAGTAGGAGATGGGGGATTCCAGATGACATTCCAGGAACTTATGATGATAAGACAGTACAACCTGCCTGTAAAAGTAGTAATTATAAATAATTCCTTCCTTGGAATGGTAAGACAGTGGCAGGAACTATTCAATGATAAAAGATATTCCTTTGTAGACCTTACATACAATCCTGATTTTATAAAGGTTGCAGATGCATATGGAGTAAAAGGGGCTAAAATCAGTACAAAGGAAGACCTGAAGACAAAGCTTAGGGGACTGATTGAATCTGATGAGGGAGTAGTAATAGAGTGCGTAGTTGAGAAGGAAGAAAATGTATATCCTATGATACCTGCCGGAACAAGTGTCGCACAGATGGTAGGAAAGAAGGGAGTGCTTGAAAATGAATAGGGAACACGAAATTTTAATAATTGCTAAAAATACAAATGGAATAGTGTCAAGGATAATGTCGTTATTTAACAGACGTGGATATTTTGTAAACAAGATGACGGCTGGAGTTACAAATAAGCCTGGATACGCACGGCTGACACTTACTGTAGATGG
>JBHACQ010000149.1:0-6155 GCA_041854625.1 Leptotrichia sp.
ATATCATATTAAATTTGTCAATACAAGTAGTCATATATTCCATGGATAATTTATTATTCCTGTCCTGTAACGCATACAACAGTACATTAATGTATAATATACTTCTGATGGATGACTCATATTTATTATATTAAATAAATAATGACTATCCAGCCTTTATTTGCCTTTACTTCCTTTTAAATATTCCATAAGGCATTTATAGGCTTTTTCTCCTAAAAATCCTGAAGATAGCCCTATAAGTAATCCTGCCGCTACATCGCTCGGATAATGAAGGTTCAGATATAGCCTGGAAAAGGATATAAGGATGGCAGTAATAAAAACAGGTATGAAAAATTTTCTGCTATACCTGAAAAAGATGTACACCATAGCAAAGGAAGCAGCTGTATGCCCTGAAGGGAAGGAACGATCCAGAGGAGTTTTTACAAGCAGTATAATTCCTTCAATTTCTTCAAAGGGACGCGATCTAGCCACAAGCGGTTTTAAAGTTACATTCACTATAATTGAACATATGGCTAAGGAAAATAGGGACAGGATTCCAAGCTTTCTGGTCTTCCTGAAAAAAAGAAGAAGCAGGGAAAGTAGAATCCATATTAATCCATGGTCTCCAAGCCGGGTAAAAAAAATCATGATTTTACTAAGGATATCCCATTTTAAAGGATACATTAGCTTAGTAAAGTATATATCGAAATTCTGAATTAACATAAACATGAGTAACTCCTTAAAATTATATTTATATCATCTATTATACATAAAAAAAGAAAAAATTTAAAGTAGTGAATATAGAAATGGGAATAAAAATATGAAGGAGGAAAATAAAATTTAATGCTGGACTTAAAGATATGTTTTTTAGTATAATATAAAAAACATAGAAAGATTGTTATTTTTAGAAAGGAGAGTATGACAGTAAGTTATACAGGGATAGGATGAAATACATTAAAGAGATAGATCCTGAAGTTTATGGGGCAATAATGGAAGAAGAAGTACGACAGGAGGAGGGGATAGAACTTATAGCTTCTGAAAACTTTGTTTCAAAAGCTGTAATGGAAGCTGCAGGTTCAGTTCTTACAAACAAATATGCAGAAGGATATTCAGGAAGAAGGTATTATGGAGGCTGTGGAAATGTTGATATTATAGAGAGACTGGCAATAGATAGATTAAAAAGGATATTTGGAGCAGAGTATGCCAATGTGCAGCCACATTCGGGGTCACAGGCCAATATGGCAGTTTATGTGGCTTTATTGGAAGCCGGAGATAAGATATTGGGAATGGGACTGAGTTCCGGAGGGCATCTGACACATGGATATAAGGTAAACTTTTCAGGAAAGAACTATATAGGGATAGAATACGGATTAAATCCTGAAACTGAACTGATTGACTATGAAGAAGTAAGAAGGCTTGCCTTAGAAGAAAAGCCTAAACTGATAATTGCTGGAGCAAGTGCATATTCAAGGATAATAGACTTTAAAAAGTTCAGGGAAATTGCAGATGAAGTGGGAGCGTATCTTATGATTGATATGGCTCATATTGCCGGACTTGTAGCAGCAGGAATACATCCAAATCCGATGGAGCATGCCCATGTGGTTACTTCAACAACCCATAAGACATTGAGAGGGCCTCGAGGAGGAATTATTCTGACAAATAGTCAAGAAATAGCAAAGAAAATAGATAAATCAATATTTCCTGGTATTCAGGGTGGTCCTCTTATGCATATAATTGCAGCAAAGGCTGTAGCCTTTAAAGAAGCTTTGACAGATGAATTTAAGGAATATCAGGCACAGGTGGTAAAGAATGCAGAAATAATGGCAGAAACACTTGTAGAAGGGGGCCTTAGAATAGTAAGTGGAGGAACTGATAATCACTTGATGCTGGTTGACCTTAGAGCTAAAGGGGTAACAGGAAAACAGGCTGAAGAAAAACTGGAAGAGGCAGGTATAACTTGTAATAAAAATTCGATTCCCAATGATCCTGAAAAACCTTTCGTGACAAGCGGAATAAGATTGGGAACTCCTGCAATGACAGCGAGAGGAATGAAGGAAGAAGAAGCTGTCCAGATAGCCCGTATGATTTTAAAGGTTCTGGAAAATATAGACAATAAGGAAAAAATTTCAGAAGTGAAGGAAGAAGTACTGAAACTGACAGAAAAGTTTCCTTTATATAAAGAAAATCAGGTAAAATAAGGAGAAATTCTAAGTGAGAAATAATAACAGGAAAAATGATGAAATGAGGGAAGTAAAGGTTACCAAAAACTATATAATGTATCCTGAAGGATCCGTCTTGATAGAATTTGGAAATACCAAAGTAATATGTAATGCAACAATTGAAGAAAAAGTACCGCCTTTTTTAAGGGGAAGTGGGAGCGGCTGGATAACTGCTGAATACAGTATGCTTCCAAGAGCTACAAATAATAGGGTGCAAAGGGAATCAGCCAAAGGAAGGATTATGGGAAGGACAATGGAAATCCAGCGTCTTATAGGAAGGGCATTGCGTTCTGCCATAGACCTTTCAAAACTTGGAGAAAGAACAGTTATTATAGACTGTGATGTCATCCAGGCAGACGGCGGGACAAGAACAGCATCTATTACAGGAGCCTATCTTGCTTTAGAGCTGGCTATAGAAAAACTTATAGATGAAGGTAAACTGAATGAGATACCGATACTGTCAAAGGTGGCAGCTGTAAGCGTGGGGAAGGTACGTAATGAAATACTGCTCGACTTGGAATACGAAGAAGATTCACGTGCAGATGTTGATATGAATATTGTAATGAATAATAAGGGAGAATTTATAGAAATACAGGGAACAGGAGAAGAGGCTACTTTTACTCAGAAGGAGCTTCTGGATTTTATAAAGATATCTGAAAATGCCTTTGAGATACTATTCAATTTATAATTATATTGCAGAAAGGATTTTATTTTCTGAAATCAACAGGGGAAAGATGATAGAATTTTAATTAAAGAGGTGATTGATAAGATGAAAAGATTATTGAAGGGCTTATTTATTACAGGGCTGTTTGTTTTAAGTGCTGCTGTAATAACTGCAGAAGCATCAGAAAAAGGAAAGGTAAATGGAGCTATAGTCCTCCAGACTGATTTTGGTGAAAGAGACGGTGCAGTTTCTGCCATGAGAGGTGTGGCATTTGGAGAAGACAGAAACCTGAAAGTATTTGACCTGACACATGAGATACCGGCATACAGTATATGGGATGCAGCTTATAGGCTATATCAGACTGCTGAATACTGGCCTTCGGGAACTGTATTTGTATCAGTTGTAGATCCTGGAGTTGGAACTGACAGGAAATCAATAGTACTTAAAACAAGGACTGGACACTATTTCGTAACGCCTGATAATGGGACATTAACATTGGTTGCAGAAAAAATGGGCATAGAGGAAATAAGGGAAATTGATGAGGCGGTAAATAGAAGAAAGAATTCAGAAAAGAGCTATACATTTCATGGAAGAGATGTATACGTATACACGGCAGCTAAACTTGCAGGAGGGAAAATAACATTTGAAGAGGTAGGGAAAAAACTGCCTTCAAAAGTTGTTGAAATCCCTTATCAGAAAGCAAAGGTTGAAAAGAATGTAATTTATGG
The DNA here is from genome assembly GCA_041854625.1 of Leptotrichia sp. Taxonomy (GTDB): domain Bacteria; phylum Fusobacteriota; class Fusobacteriia; order Fusobacteriales; family Leptotrichiaceae; genus Leptotrichia_A. The sequence continues at coordinate 3,591 of JBHACQ010000149.1, forward strand.
TAATATCCCTTCACTTGATATACAATATGGAAATGTATGGACAAATATAGGAAGGGAAACTGTAAAATCCTTTAACCTTAAAAAAGGAGATAAGCTGGATGTGGAAATATCTGAGAAAGGGAAGATAGTATATAAAGGAGAAATCCCGTTTGCAAACAGTTTCGGAGATGTTCCTGATGGAATGCCGCTGGCATATTTCAATAGCCTGGACAATATTTCTTTTGCCTTAAATATGGATAATTTTTCTGAAAAGCACAAAATAAGCTACGGGGGAGAATGGACAGTTAAAATTGTAAAAAAATAACGTCATAAATCATAAAAAAATTGACTAATTTTTCTTTATATGATAACATTTAATCAGAATATCAATAAATTATAAAATAAGAATAATGGAGGTCTAAAATGGGTTTATTTGATTTTTTCAAAGGTAACAAAGAAGCAGAAAAACAGGAATTTGATGGTAAAGTGTATGCACCTATTTCAGGAAAGCTTTTACCTTTATCACAAGTACCAGATGAAGTGTTTGCACAGAAGATGATTGGGGACGGAATAGCAATTGAACCATCTGAATCAGGAGTAATGCTGGCACCTGCAGATGGAAGGATGGAAAAAATATTTGAAACAAACCATGCTTTCAGTATAGTTACTACTTCAGGGCTGGAAATATTTGTCCACTTTGGAATGGATACTGTTAAACTGGAAGGAAAAGGATTTGAAAGACTGGTAAATGAAGGAGATGTTGTAAAAAAAGGAACGCCTTTAATAAAATATGATTATGATTTCCTGAAGGAAAATGCAAAATCAGTAATTACTCCAGTTATAATTTCAAATTATGAAGATTTCGGTTCATTAAATCCTGTAGAATCTGGAAATTCAGTTGCAGGAGAAACTCTGATTTTAGATGTTCAGAAAAAATAATATCTAGAAAAAAATATGATGTGACATCATAATATTTTATAATTTGACTTTACTTGATTTTAAAAGTGTAGGAAGCCGTCTGGCTAAAAAATCCTACACTTTTTTCTTCTATTTTTTTCTTCTGTTACAGTATTAAAAATAAATTTCTTCTTACACTGGTTATTGTACGGTTTATTCTTATTTATGATTTTGTCTTTCCGGTTTTAAGATTAATACTTGTCCAGTCCATCTTGTATACCAGATAGAAGAATAAGGCTCCTGCAACCGTATTTGAAAACAGGTTCCCCCAGAAAATGGCATAAAGACCTAAAAACGGCTGTGTAAGCAGAATAAAGAGATATCTGAAGAGCCAGACCCTTAATACAGACATCGCTAATGGAATCTGATTACGTCCCAAGGCAATGTAGACTCCCTGGCAGACTGAAAATATACCGAATCCGACAACTGAATAAGTAAAAATATGAAGGGCATTGTCTGCAATCTGGACAACTTCTTCAACTTCTGTAAAAAATAAAGTAAGGCTATGGGAAAGAGGAACAATCAGTATGATTGTCAGTATGGCAATAATAGAGCTTGTCACCCATCCGTAATGGAAAACCTTTTTTGCTTTCTCCCTGTTACTGATTCCCATATTTATACTAATCATAGTTGTTACTGTAGTTCCTATTGATGAAGGCAGGATGAAGCATATGGCGTTGATATTTGCAGCTATTCCCTGTCCGTTCAGAGCTACAGTACCATACTTTTCCATTTCCTTATTTATAAGGAAAAAGCCAAGATGGATAAGTGTAAAATTCAGCATTGCGGGTAATCCCAGTCTTGTAATTTTTTTTATGATAGGGAGCTTGACTGAGTATTTCTTCAGATTCAGCCTTGTTTCACTTTCCTTCATAAAAACATCATAGAACATCCATATTGTAATAACTACATAGGAGCAGAAGGTCGCACTTACAGCACCGACTATTCCCATCCTGAAAAGGAACAGGAAGATTGAATTAAAAAATATTTTTAAAAGAAGGAGAAAAAATATTCTTACAAATGTTACTTCCGGTCTTCCAATGGCATTTTTCGAGGAATTATATATTGCTGCAAGAAAAACTAGAGGCATTATGAAGGAATAGGAAGAAATATATGTAAAAACATTGCTCCTGATTTCTGTAGAGGCATTTTCTGAAATTAGAAATGCAAGCAGGATACATACCGGCACTAATAAAAGACCGATAAAGAAACTGAAGACATATATCTGGAGCATAGTTTCCCTTACTGCCCTCATAATCCCCTTTCCATAATGTTTTCCTATCATAGCCATAGCTGCTACTCCAACTCCCTGGGAAAGGGCAATCATAATATTAAGTATAGGCTGGCTGAAAGTAACTGAACTTGCAACAGTGACATTAGTCAGACGGTTAAGGAACAGGCTGTCTGATAACGGAATAAGAGCCTGTATAACACCTACCATGAGGGTCGGGATGGATAGAAAGAGGAGAGTGTTTAAAATTTTTCCGTTTATGATCATTTCTCTTCTTTCTTCTACTGTCTGTTCAAAAAATAACATAGCATATCCTCATTTCTTTTTTTATTTATAAAGTCATTATATCATTTTAATAACAAAAAATGTAGAGGAAAAAATTAAATTTAAAATTAAAA
>JBHACQ010000150.1:0-11342 GCA_041854625.1 Leptotrichia sp.
CCTTGTAGACGGTAATATTGCCAGTGAAGCAGATTTAATGTTTTCAATACAGGAAATGTAAAATAACAAACTAATTCTAAAGAGGTATGATTATGAGTGCAAATATACATCCAACGGCAATAGTAGCAGAAGGAGCCGTAATCGGAGAAAATGTAACTGTAGGTCCTTATTCGATAATAGGTCCGGAAGTCACAATTGGTAAAGGAACAACAGTAGAATCACATGTTGTAATTGAAGGTGAAACAATAATTGGAGAAAACAACTACATATTTTCATTTGCATCTATCGGAAAAGTTCCTCAAGATTTAAAATTTAAAGGAGAGAAAACGAGAGTTGTCATAGGGAATAACAATAAAATACGGGAATTTGTTACAATACATAGGGGGACAGATGATAAATATGAGACTAGGGTTGGAAATAACTGCTTAATAATGGCTTATGTCCATATAGCTCATGATTGTATTATAGGTGACAACTGTGTACTGGCAAACGCAGCTACTTTTGCAGGGCATGTGGAAGTTGAAGACTATGCTGTTGTAGGAGGGCTTACTGCAGTACATCAGTTTACAAGAGTTGGAAGACATTCGATGATAGGAGGATGTTCAGCTGTAAATCAGGATGTCGTTCCTTATATGCTTTCTGAAGGAAATAAGGCCAGAGCTGTATATATAAATATTGTAGGACTTCAGAGGAGAGGATTTTCTGAGGAGCAGATTAAAACATTAAGGGAAGTATATAAGATTATCTTTAAGAAGAAACTTAAACTGGAAGAGGCTCTTCAGATTCTGGAGAGGGACTATTCTGATAATGGAGATGTTGTAAAACTAGTTGAATTTATAAGAAAAAGTAAAAGAGGAATTACAAGATAAATGGATAAGATAGGTATTATAGCAGGAAACGGGAAACTTCCGGAATTATTTATTGAGCAGTGTGAGCTGCAGGGACTAGAACCCGTTTCTGTCTATTTATTTGACAGTGTATCAGAAAAGGTTAAGAATAGGGGAAATTCAGTAAAATATAGTGTGGCTCAGCCTGGGAAAATTATTTCCTATTTCAGGAAAAATGGGATTTCCCATCTAGTTATGCTTGGAAAAGTTGAAAAAGATCTAATTTTTTCCAATTTAAAGTTTGATTTTACTGCAACTAAAATTTTGCTTTCCACCAGAAATAAGAAAGATAAGAATATATTGAAGGCTGTTATTGATTATATTGAAAGTGAAGGTATAGAAGTGCTTCCGCAGAACTATCTTCTCTCTTCCTATATGGTAAAAGAAGGAAACTATACTAGATGTACTCCATCAAAAAATGAAGAAAAGACAATAGAAATAGGAATAGAGGCAGCTAGAATGCTGACAGATATTGATGCAGGGCAGACAGTTGTAGTAAAGGATGAATCTGTAATAGCTCTTGAAGGTATAGAAGGGACAGATAAGGCAATATTGAGGGGAGGAGAACTGGCAGGTAAGGACTGTATTGTCGTAAAGACAGCAAGAAGGAGACAGGATTACCGTATAGATATTCCCACAATAGGACTGGAAACAGTAAAAAAAGTAGTAGAAATCAAAGGAAGAGGGATAGTTATTGAAGCAGACAAGATGCTTTTTATAGATCAGAAGGAAGTTATAGAGTATGCGGATCGGAATAAAGTATTCATAAAAGGTATAAAGATAGATGAAAACAGATTCTGATTTAAAAAGGAAGATAGAAATGGATAATAGAAAAAGAGTTTTTGTTTCATGTGGAGAGATGTCAGGGGATATGCATTTATCCTATATTATAGATGAAATGAAAAAAAAGGATCCGGAACTGGATTTTTATGGAGTTGTCGGGGATAAATCAATAAAGGCTGGAGCAATAGAGATAAATAACATAAAAAATAATGATATCATGGGATTTTCAGAAGTTCTTAAAAAGTATAGATATTTTAAGGAAAAAGGTGAAGAGTATCTGGAATTCATCCGTGATAATAATATTAATACAGTTATATTTGTTGATTTTGGCGGCTTTAATCTAAGATTTTTTGATTTAATAAGGAAAAATCTTCCTAATGTAAGGACAGTTTACTATATTCCTCCTAAAGTATGGGCATGGGGAAAAAAAAGAATAACGAAATTATCTGATTTTGATGATGTAATAGTTATTTTCCCTTTTGAAAAAAAATATTTTGATGAAAAGAAAAACGAAACAGGAATGGATGTCAAATATTTTGGGAATCCTCTTGCTGATAAGTATGTCTTTTCAGATGGATTTGGTGACAGTGTTCTTCTTCTACCGGGAAGCAGGAAACAGGAAATAAATAAGTTTATTCCTGAAATAATAAAATTTATAGAAAGTGATGAAATGTCAGATGAAAAATTTATAATAAAATTTGCTGACAGGTCACATCTGAAATATATTGAAAATATAGATCTGAGTAAAATAAAAAATCTGGAAATAAGTTTTGATAATATAGAAAAACTAAGGGAAAGATGTAAATTTGCAATAGCGACATCGGGTACGGTTACATTTGAAATGGCACTTACAGGACTGCCTGTAATAGTCGTTTACAAAACATCCCTTATAAATGCATTTATAGCACGGAAAATATTAAAGATAAAATATATTTCTCTTACAAATATAAATGCAGAGGAAGAAGTTTTTCCTGAACTTCTGCAGGAGGACTTTTCAAAAGAAAATCTGATTAAAGAATTTATGAAAATGGAAAATAATAAAGAAAAAATAAATATGAAGTTAAAAGAAGAAAGAAAGAAAATGGGAGATAGAGGGGTACTGGAAAAGGTGTCTGACTATCTTATATCTAAAATAAATGAAAATAATATTATAAAGGAATAGAAATGGAAAAAAAAAGGGAAGAATTACTGAACAGTTCAATCTTAAAGCTTTGCATAAAATATTTTATACCCACTTTTATTGGTTCAGTTGTTGTCGTTCTATATAATATAGTAGACAGGTTTTTTGTAGGAAAGATAAGTGAAGAAGCTTTAGCGGGAGCAGGAGTTTCATTTTATATTGTAATGATTTTTATAGCGTTTTCTATGCTTGTAGGAGTCGGGGGAGGGACGATTGTATCAATAAGGCTGGGACAAGGGAAGGAAGATGAAGCGGAAAAGATTTTAGGAAATACAGTTACAATCTTTACGTTACTTGGGTTAATTTTGTATATACTTGTTGGAATCAACCTGGATAATATCCTTCTCTATTCAGGTGCAAATGCAGAAACACTGCCTTTCGCCAGGGTATATTTAAGGATAATAATGTATGCAATATTACCGTTATTTTTTTCATATGGGCTGACAAATATACTTAATGCTGCCGGAACTCCTAGAATCGCCATGTTTTCTATGATTGTAGGTGCCGTTACTAATATTATACTGGACTATGTAGCTGTAGTTATCTTGAAGACAGGTATTGAAGGGACAGCTTATGCTACTCTTATAGGGAATGTCCTTTCTGCGCTTTTTGTAATGTATTTTATAATTGCAGGTAAACTCCCCTTTAAGATAAATCTATTTGGATACAGGCTTGAAGAAACTTCTTCAATAAGACTTAAATTAAAGCATTTGAAGCTGTCTAATGGGATTATGAAGGATATTCTGGCAATTGGAATGTCTCCATTCCTGCTACAGATGGCAAGTTCCCTTGTCGGTCTTGCTACCAATAAGATAGTTGAAACAAATGGAGGTACATATGGAGTTGCTGTAATGACTATAATAAACTCGTATCTACCTGTAATGACAATGACAGTCTATTCTGTAGCACAGGCAATTCAGCCTATAATAGGATTTAATTATGGTGCTGAGAATTTCAGGAGAGTAAGGAATGCCCTTTTAATAGCTGTAGTAATGGGACTTTTTTCAGCATCTGTATTCTGGGTTGCAGTAATGCTTTTTCCTAAAGAACTCATACTGTTTTTTAATGAGAAAAGTACGACGCTTGCCTTAAAAGAAGGAATAAAAGCATTGAGAATATATTTCTCACTTGTTATTCCTGCTTCATTGGGGATTATAATTCCTAATTATTTTCAGGCTATAGGACGTCCTAAATACGCAGTTGTATTAAATTTACTTAGGCAGGTAGTAATCTTTCTGCTAGTTATGATAATATTCTCCCATATATGGAAACTGGATGGAGTGTGGTATGCACAGCCATTTACTGACTTGCTTTTCACAGTAGTATTGGTTATATTTCTATATAGGGAATTAGTCAGCTTGAAAAAAATGGAGAAAAAATAATAGGAATGGAAGGTATATGTATGACTACAATTTTATTGATAATAGTGGCATATCTGTTAGGGAGTATCCCGAATGCCCTCTGGATAGGGAAAGTATTTAAAGGAATCGATATAAGGGAGCATGGAAGTAAGAATACAGGCTCAACAAATGCAGCAAGAGTGCTGGGAGCAAAGCTGGGAATAATGACTCTTATACTTGATATTGGAAAAGGAGCATTTCCTGTAATTCTCTCTCTTGTCACAAAGGGAGAAACAATCAGTACAATGACAGGTATCTCTAATATGGATGCAATATTAGTGGGAATTTCTGCAATTATAGGACACAGTTTTTCTATCTTTATGAAATTTAAGGGAGGGAAAGCTGTAGCTACAACTGTGGGAGTATTTATAGTACTGGTTCCTAAAGCTCTTTTACTGGCAGCAGTAATATTTTTTATAGTATTTACCCTGTCAAGGTATGTATCCCTGTCTTCAATAACGGGAGCCGCATCACTTCCTATACTGACTTATTTATTATATGGAAATATTCCTTATACTGTCTTCAGCGGAATCATAGCAGTCCTGATTATTATAAAACATAAAAGTAATATAGAAAGACTCCTGAAGGGAACAGAAACTAGATTTACAGTAAAGAAAAAAAATGATAATCTACATAAATAATACTGAGGATATAGCATATAAAAACATAAAATAATATAGGAAACAGTAATCAAGTAAAAAATCTTTTTTAATAAAATTTTTAAGGCAGGTGTACAGTTATGAAAAATGTATTAGTTATAGGTGGAGGTAGCTGGGGAAGCTGTCTTTCTAAGTTGTTAGTTGAAAATGGGAATAATGTTTATTTATGGGAACATAATGAGGAAAATAGAAAAATAATGAGGGAGACTAGGGAAAACCCGATATTCCTACCAGATATAAAATTACCTGAAGAACTGAAAATTATAGATGATTATTGTGAAGTGCTGTCTAATGAAGAAGTTTACGGTAAGATGGATGTAGTCTTATTGGCAACACCTACACAATTTTTAAGAGGTATACTAAAAAGATTGAAAAATTGTCTGATTTATAATATAATTATAGTTAATGTTGCAAAAGGTATAGAAATTTCAAGTAAAAGAAGAATCTCAGAAGTAATAGAAGAAGAACTTTCAGGAAAAGAATACAGCTATGTCCTGCTGGCAGGACCTACACATGCTGAAGAAGTAGCTTTAAAGCTTCCGTCAGCAATTCTGGCAGTTTCTTTAAATGAAGCTGCAGCAGTGGAAATACAGAATCTTTTCAGTAATCAGTATTTCCGGGTTTATACAGGGACAGACCTGACAGGTGCTGAATTAGGAGGTGCTGTAAAAAACTGCCTTGCAATAGCTGCCGGTATTGCTGATGGACTTGGTTATGGAGATAATTCAAAAGCTGCACTTCTGACAAGAGGGATGAATGAGATACTTGAAATAGGAAAATATTATGACGTAGATCCTAAGACATTTATGGGTCTTTCAGGACTTGGAGATATAATTGTCACTTGTACAAGTAAACATAGCAGAAACAGGTTCGTAGGTGAAAAGCTTGGTAAGGGGGAAAAAATAGAAGATATAGTTGCAAATATGAATATGGTTTCTGAAGGTGCGGAAACTATAAAAGCCCTTTATGTAATTATAAAGGAAAAGAATATTAATGCCCCTATTTTTTCAGCTTTATATGAGGTAATATACGAAGGAAGACCTGTAAGCGAACTGGCTTCATTGTTTATGAACAGGAATTTGAAATCTGAATTCATATAGCAATGTTAAATCTAAAAACATAAAAAACATTATTAGCGGAGTAGGATATATGGAAGAGAATAATTTGAATCTGATTTCTCTATATTTAAGTGATATCCAGAAATATCACTTGTTATCAAAGGAAGAAGAATACGAGTTGTTAAAGAGAATTAGAGAAGAAAATGATGAGCAGGCGAGACAGCTTTTAATCTTATCAAATTTGAGATTAGTAATAAGTACCGCAAAAAAGTTACTTGGAAACGGACTTCCTTTAATTGATCTTATCAGTGAAGGAAATATAGGGTTAATTAAAGCAATAAATAAATTTGACTATACAAAAGGTCATCGGTTTAGTACCTATGCAGTATGGTGGATAAAACAGTCCATAAAAAAAGCCATTATTAATACAGGAAGAGATATAAGGATACCTTCTTATAAATATGAACAGCTTTCCAAAGTAAATAAAGTAATTACAGATTATACAGCTGAATATGGAGAATCTCCTTCGACAGAATATATTGCTCAGGAAGTAGATCTTAAAGAAAGCAAAGTCATACTCCTGTTAAATGAGTTTCAAGATGTAATTTCATTGAATGAAACTATTGGAGATAATATTTATCTGGAAGATATTATAGGGAAAAACGATGATGTCGAGGAAAAAATTATTAAAGAGGATCAGTTGTCCGAAATGCGTGAATTACTTGACAATACCCTTACAGAAAGGGAAAAAGAAATACTTGAACTGAGGTACGGGCTATACAACAATAAAATACATACTTTAAAGGAAATAGGAGTAATTTTAAATATAACACGGGAAAGAGTAAGGCAGATTGAAAAAAAGGCTATAATTAAACTGAAAAATCATTTTAAGGAATATAAGGAAATATTATAGGAATATTTCATGGAAAGGAGAATAATGCTTAATGTCAAAGTTGATAGGAAGGAAATCTTAAAAGCTATACAGATAGTTGAAAATTCAGTAACAGAAAATAAGATAAGGGAGGTACTGTCAGGAATCTATATTGAAGCCAAGGAAAATAAGATTATCTTAAAAGGGACTGATCTTGAACTTTCAATTAATACTGAAATATCAGGAGAAATACTTTCGGAAGGAAAAATAGTTATAAAGCATAAACTTATAGAGGAATTTTTAAAGCAGATTCTGGATGATAAGATAGAACTTCTTGAAGAAAAAGGGAAACTTGTAATAAAGACTGATAATACAAACAGCGAATTTTCCCTGTACGACGCAGATAACTATCCTATGCAGACAAAATTTGAAATGGGGGTAGAGTATACCTTTAATAAGGAGAAGCTGCTGACTTATATAGAAAATGTTAAAATTTCAGCATCTACGGATCCTGAAAATCTCGCTGTAAACTGTATAAGAATGGAGATTGAAGAGAATAAGATTAAATTTATTTCATCAGATACTTACAGGCTTACATATATAGAAGAAGAACTGGATGAAAGTGAAAAGAATAAAGAAGGATTAAGTGTAAGTATTCCATTAAAAACGATAGAGGGATTAATAAAAATAATGAAACTTATAGATGAGGAAACAATAATCTTTAAGTCAGATGGAACACGGGTATTCTTTAAATTTTCCAATACAGAAATTCTTACAAGAGTTATTGAATTACAGTTTCCAGATTATAAATCAATATTAAAAAATACTCAGCATGATAAGAAGATTCTTATGAATACTAAAGATTTTCTGTCTGTACTAAGAAGAACATTAATATTTGTAAGAGATAATAAAGATGCTAAAAATGGAGGAATATTCACGTTTGAAAATAATAAGCTTATATTAACAGGAATAAATGAAAATGCAAAAATAAAGGAAGAGCTTATAACAATACAGGAAGGGGAGAATTTAAAAATTTCCTTAAATGTAAAATTCCTTATGGACTATATTTCTATTATTGGAGGAAAGGTTACAGAATTAAAGCTCCTCAATTCAAAAAGTTCAGTAGTTGTTAAAGATGAGTCTAATGATAAATCAGTATACTTTACAATGCCGCTTGCATTAAGGGAATAAGATTCCGTTTCTTAGTTCAGGAAAATATTTATAGAAATCTAGAATAATATCATGAATGAAAATAAAAAAGCTGCCTTAAAAGGATATATATTTCCTTAGGCAGCTTATTTTTATAAAACATATTTAAATTTAACTAGAATGAAATTCCACCTTTAAATTTACCTTCGTATTCTACAGGTTCAGTTCCAGCCTTGAATAAGGCTGTCCTCTTGTCAATACCGTCTGTATCAAGTAACCCTATCTTCAAATCAATTTCTCTTAAAGTAAGATCCTTTCTTTTTATATAATCATCAATAAATTCAAAGAATCCCACATTATAATTTTCCATATTAATTACAGACTGCATATATGTCTTCCATATAGGGGCAGCAGCAGCACCTCCTGTCATACCTCCGCCCATTGACTTATTGTCATCATTTCCAACATAGACAACTGTAGCCAGAGTAGGAGTATATCCTGTAAACCAGGCAGAAACATAGTCACTTGTAGTTCCTGTCTTACCGGCAGCAGGAACGAGTTTTCCATCTTTGAAAATTTTGGCACTTTGCCCAGTTCCATAGTTTACAGCATTTTGAAGCATATATGTAAGAATTGCTACATCTTCAGGCTCAAAAATTCTCTTTTTCTGAGGTTTTGCTTCATATATAATTTCTCCATACTTATTTTCTATCTTATATATATACTGTGGTGTCACCTGATATCCCCCATTGGCCAATGCGGCATAAAATAGAGCCATATCTACAGGCTTAGTGGATATAGATCCTAGAGCCAGGGTAAGGTCTTTAGGAAAATCTCCGCCAACTACACCGGAATCACGCCATATTTTTTCAACAGAATCAATTCCCACATATTGAAGAAGCTTAACAGGAATTACATTATTTGAAATTTCCAGAGCTTTTGCTAAGGTCATACTGTCTCTGAATTTCCCGTCATAGTTCCTTGGAGACCATCCTGGAGTTGTAAGTGGTGAATCTTCCATGACATTATTCATTCCCATATTCTTCTGGAGCGCTGCAAGGTAAACAAGGGGCTTAAATGAAGAACCAGGCTGTCTTAAAGCACTTAGAGCCCTGTTGAACTCTCCCTTCTTATAGTTTTTTCCACCTACCATGGCTTTAACGAAACCATTGCTAGGATCAATGGAAAATAAAGCTCCATTAAGTTTTGCACGCCGTCTCATATTATAGTTGCTGTTAAAGGCTTTGTAAGCTGCATTCTGCATATTTAAATCTACAGTAGCATATATTTTATAACCGTCAAAGATAAATTTCTGGTCATCTTCCGGAATGTTTAGAATCTTTCTTACTTCACTTAAAACAATAGTAGTAAATTCAGGTGCGATATTGGAAGTGGAAATCTGTTCCTCTTCTCTTTTATTTTTAATATTCCCATTGACAAAGGTTATTTTTTCAGCTTTAGCTTCTTCATACTGCTGTTCTGTAATAAAGCCAAAATTTCGCATTTGAGATAGCACTATCTGCTGCCTTTCAATTGCATTTTCAATTTTAGAGTATTTTGTAGGGGACTTAGGTAATCCGGCAAGGATGGCTGCCTGAGCTATTGACAGTTCCTTAGGTTCTTTATTAAAGTATTTTATTGAAGCATTTTTAATTCCATAGGCTCCCTGTCCAAAATAAATTGTATTAAGATAGTTTTCAAGTATCTCATCCTTTGTATACTTCCTTTCAATTTCTATAGCCAGGATGGCTTCCTTAGCTTTTCTTAACCATGTACGTTCAGGTGTCAGAAAGGCATTTTTAGCAAGCTGCTGTGTAATGGTACTTCCCCCTTCACGACGCTTATTTGTCAATGTTAGGAACATAGCTCTTCCTGTACGGAGAAAATCAAAACCATGATGGGATCTGAATTTTCTGTCTTCTATAGCCAGAAAGGCATCCTGTACATGTTCAGGAACTTCTTCTATACTTATAGGGGAACGGTTTTCCACTATAATAGTATCTAGCTGGTTTCCGTTAATATCATATATTATTGAAGGAGAAATCGGACTGTAGCTTTCAATCAGTTCTGTAGGTGTCTCCTTTCTGAGGGAATAAATCATATAGCAGAGAGTTCCTATACCTGCAATAAATAAAATCAGGAAAAAGTTTAAAACAAAAGAAAGGATTCTCCTTTTCTTTTTATTTTTCGGAATTGCTACAACTTTTTTAACAGAATTTCCGTCGTTATTATTAGCATTATTTTTCATTTATATCGTTCATCTCCTTTTTTGCCTTCAATTGACCACATGCAGCGGCAATATCCTGCCCCTTTGTTTCACGTAAGGTAACATTAACATTTTTTTCTTTAAGAATACCATAAAACTCCCTTTGTTTCCACTTTGGTGGAGTTTTATACGGCTTTCCTATAACCGGATTATACGGTATGAGATTTACTAGGCATGAAAATGACCTCAGAAAACTTATAAGCTCAAAAGCATCTTCTCTTTCACAGTTGAAATCATCAATCAGAATATATTCAAATGTAATCCGGTTTCTAGTCTTTTTCTGATATTCAGTAAGAGTATCCTTAAGCTCCTTTATATTCCATTTCTTATTAATAGGCATAATTTCATTCCGTATATTATCTCTCACAGAATGAAGGGATATAGCCAGATTAATCTGTGATTCATCCTCAGTAAATCTCTTTATTCCAGGGATAATTCCGCTAGTTGAAACAGTAAAGTTTCTTTTTGAAAAATTCTGTCCTTTAGGGGAATTAAGTATATTAATGGCTCTGATTACGTTATCATAATTTAAGAAAGGTTCTCCCATTCCCATAAACACAACATTTCCTAATTTTTCTCCTCTTCCACTTAAATATTTCTGCACATAATAGAACTGCAGAAGAATTTCAGAAATATCCAGATTTCTTTCATAGTTCATAGTAGCTGTGGCACAGAAATCACATCCAAGAAGACATCCAATCTGGGATGAAACACAAAGGGTATGTCTGTTTTTATGGGAAATCAGTACACTTTCTATAAGTCTTTTATCCCTTAGTTCAAAAAGGAATTTTTCAGTATCTCCATCATCAGAAAGCTGATGTGTCTTATACTCCAGTTTCGGAAGATAGAATTTTTTTCTTAATAATTCCCTGTCTTTCTTAGATATATTAGTAAAACTGTCAAAATCAAAGACAAGTTTATTATGTAGCCAGTCAAAAACCTGTGCTGCATTGAATTTTTTTTAGTCCTGTAATTGAAAAGACTTCCTGCATCTTATCAGGACTCAGTCCCAATATATCTATTTTATCATTTACATTAGTCTGTTGCATTTTATTTAATCAGGAACACGTATAGTGTTCAAACTCCTCC
>JBHACQ010000151.1:0-2729 GCA_041854625.1 Leptotrichia sp.
GCAGATGGAGATACTGATGCCTTTGATTCTAACGGGAACCTGGCTATAAATGGCGGTAACATAAATATTAGGGCAAATTCAGCTTTTGATTTTGATGGAGTAGGTAAAATGAATGGAGGTACTGTCATTGTAAATGGCTCATAGATTTCAGAACTTACAAATCAGATGATGGGTGGATTTCCTGGAAGACAAGGTAGAAGACGTTAACATATATTAAAATGATTATATATAATTGAAAAAGGAAGGGATTAGTTCCCTTCCAATTTATTTAGCATTTCCTCTAATTTTGATAAGTTTGAGTTTATTCTTTCATCTAATGTCATCTTCTTTTTTGACTTCGTTCCTTTCTTTTTAAGGCTTGATGAAGTCACGTTTTCAGCTTTTTTTGTTTCTGTTTTAGTAGAAACTGGAGCTGGAGTCAGAACATCCTCTTTTTCAGTTTCTACTTTTTCAACAGCTGGACTATTTTCTTTAAGTGAATCAGCCGCTTCTGGATTAGCTGTTCCTGTTTCCTCTATTACTTCTTCCAGAGATTTAGTGGGTATATTTTTTTTAGCTTCTTCTATCTGCCCTTCAGAAACAGGTTTTAATATCTGTGTATTACTGCTATTACTGCTGTTTATTTTAACTGCCTGGTTGTTATTTTCACTGTATGACAGTTTAAAGATAAAGAGTATACTTAATATAAGTAATAATTTTTTATTTTTCATTCTATTGTCTCCTTTGAAATTTTATTTAAGTTATAATCATTAATATATTTTGAATATACTAATTTTTTATTCCATAATCGGAAGGATTTATTTTTCTACATTCTTGAGTATATCCGAAAAATGAATTTTTGTCAAGAGACCCTCTAATTCGGATTGTATTTTTGTTTATAATTTCTGCTGTTCCCATATTTTTTCATTTTGTTTCTTTTTATGTATTTTTAAATTGATTCTGCTATGACTGATTTTCATGAGGCGGTAATGGCTATATAGGAAAAGAAATAGTAAAATACTGGATGGAAAAAGATAAGGATATGATATTCTATATAATATCAAGAAAGGGAAACAGTGAAATAAAAGATGACAGAATTATAAACTTGGAAGCAGATGCATCTGATTATGAATCAATAGTAAAGGTGCTTCCTGAAAAAATAGACTATATTGTTAATCTTGTAGGTGGACTGGAAAAGGACAGGGAGATATTCAATAGGAAAAATAGGAAACCTGCAGAAGTAATGTTAAAAATTGCTGAAGAAAAAAATGTAAAGGCTATGGGATTTATTGGAGGCAAATTAGGACCGAAGGAATTTGTTGAAGTAAAAAGGGAACTTATAGAGAAACTGTCTGGAAGCAGGATATGTCTGGGATATGTAGAACCTACAATAGTCTATGGAAATGGAAGAAATGACACATTGGCAAAATTTATACCGGTTTTTAAATTCTTGGGATTATTTAATAAGAATATGAAACCTGTACAAGTAGATGATGTCGTAAAGGAATTAATTTCAAAGTTAGAAGGAAAGTGATATGAAAATAAATAAAAGCGTAGAACAGGCTGTGTACGTAATCGTAATTCTTGCATTGCAGGAAGGACATGCTTCTGTAAAAAGTCATATAATAAGTGAAATATTGAAAGTTTCAGATTCATATCTGAAAAAAATTTTAATAAAACTCTCCAAAGCAGGGATGATTCAGTCGAATGCCAGTAAGACAGGAGGATATCAGCTTAGCAGGAATGTGGAAGAAATAAGCCTTAAAGATATTTTCTTTGCTTTAGAGCTTCATAATGATGTAATAGAGTTTAAACATTTATCACATGCCATATTTGATGATGAAGAACATGTAAGAGAAGGAGAAAACAAAATATTCAATGTGCTAAATAGAGGACTTGCCTCCTTCTATAATGAACTGGATAAGTTTAAAATTTCAGAACTTCTTCATAAGGAAGCATATGAAAAAGGCATGATAGAATGGGAAAAGGAAATCCAATTAAAGAAATAATGTGAATTATTATACTATAAATAAAAAGGAATCATCTTAAAAAGTAGAAATTTGTACATGGAATAAAATGAAATATTCCATGTGACTACTATTAGGAGAATTCCTTTTTTATTTACTGATTTTTACTTGACGATTTCACCAGGCCATGTTGTTATTCCGCCAAAGTCTACAACATTTGTATATCCTTTTTTAGCAAGTCTTTCTGCTGCCTGTCTGCTTCGGTTTCCGCTTCTGCAGTATACCATTATAAGCTGGTTTTTATCAGGAAGTTCAGGGATATCATTATCTCCGATTCTATCAATCGGAAGGGAGATGGCACCTGGAATGTGTCCTCCGTCATATTCATCCTTTGTCCTGACATCAATAATAATGTAATTTTTTTCCTCTGACATTAATTTGATTGCAGCTTCCTGAGTAACTGTCTTATAAGATGCTTCAGACACTTTCTGCTTATTGCCATTTCCAATAACGGAAATACCTAGAACAATTGTCAGGATAGCAGTTATAGCTGATAAAACTATTTTATTATTTTTCATAAAAATATCTTTCCTCCGGGTCTTAAAATTTATATTATCTTATTATACCTATATTGGGTACAAATTTCAAGATGTTACTATAATACGAGTATCAGAAATTTAAAATAATAATTTGTATTTATTTATATTAAATATATTTTAAAGGAAAACTGAGGAAAGGATGAAAAAAGAAAAATAAATATACCCATAAAAAGAAAAGTATGGC
>JBHACQ010000152.1:0-25289 GCA_041854625.1 Leptotrichia sp.
GCTAATATTGCTGAAGATGTATATCAGACTCATAGACAGAGAAAGGCTAAATTTTCAAATAAGCTCCAGATAGGTACCCTGGAAAAATCACTACAGAACTTAAAAACTAAAGGGATAAGCAGGGAAAAAATACTTAAGGCCATGAAAAGCGTAGATGTCGTTCCTGTCCTTACAGCCCATCCTACCCAGGTCCAGAGAAAAAGTATCCTGGATTTAATAAGGAAAATAACTAATATACTGGATCAGCATGAAAATGTAAAGAACTTCCAGATAGATGAAAATTATTGGATTGATGAATTAAACAGAGGGGTACAGATTTTATGGCAGACTTCGATGCTTAGGACTTCACAGCTTAGAGTTACAGATGAAATAAGCAATGCCCTCAGCTACTATAACATTACCTTCTTTAATGAAATTCCTACATTAACAAATAAATTTCAGGAAATCTCAGAAAAATTAGGGGAAAGTAAGGAAGTGGCTGAAAACCTGATTCCTCTTACAATGGGTATGTGGATTGGAGGAGACCGTGACGGTAACCCTTATGTAACAGTACATACTCTTGAAACTTCTGCACAGGCTCAGGCTCTCAGGCTGTTCCAATACTACTTTGAAGAAGTAGAAAATGTGTACCGTGACCTGTCAATGTCAATTACAATGTCAAGTGTTACAGAAAAACTGAAGTCTCTGGCTGACATGTCAGGAGAAGTTTCACCTCATAGGATAAACGAACCTTATAGACGTGCCTTGACTGCAATTAACGACAGGCTTCTGGCAACTGCTTATGAACTATGTGAAAACAAGGAAGTCCTTCCTCCTAAAAGAAGAAACGTGACTGACAATCCTTACAGGAATTCAGATGAATTTACAAAGGATCTGGAAACTATTTCAGAATCCCTTGCAGAAAATAATGCAGAATTCCTTATAAAGGGAAAACTGAAAAATCTTATCAGTGCCACAAAAATATTCGGATTCCATCTGGCAACTATAGATTTGAGGCAGGATTCCAGCATTCATGAAATCTGTGTTGCAGAACTCCTTAAAAGTGCCAACATTATAGATGACTATTTAAGTCTTTCTGAAGAAGCCCGTTGTGATGTGCTGCTTAGAGAACTTGAGCATGATCCTCGTATACTAAGTGATACTACGATTCCTCAGACAGACCTTCTTTCAGGGGAACTGGCAATTTTTAGGCAGGTTAAATCTTTAAGGGAACGTTTTGGAAACAAGATTATTGAAAAAAACCTGATTTCTCACGCCACAAGTGTCTCTGATATGCTTGAAATAGCAATTCTGCTAAAAGAAGCAAACTTGGCAAAAGGCATAAAAGGAAATGAATTCTGTGACTTACAGATTGTCCCTTTATTTGAAACAGTAGAAGACCTGGAAGCTGCACCTGAAATACTGACAAAATGGTTTTCACTTCCTCTTGTGGAAAAATGGATGGAAAAGAAGGGAAGAAAGCAGGAAGTGATGCTTGGCTATTCAGACAGTAATAAGGACGGGGGATACCTCAGCTCCAGCTGGGCTTTATATAAGGCTCAGAAAGAACTGACAAAAATTGGTAATGAATTTAATGTCCAGATTTCCTTCTTCCATGGTAGGGGAGGTACAGTAGGCCGTGGTGGAGGTCCAAGCTATGAAGCAATACTTGCCCAGCCTGAAGGAAGTGCTGACGGTACTATCAGGCTTACGGAACAGGGTGAAGTAATAGGGGCAAAGTACGGAAATCCCGATCTAGGGCTCAAGAATCTCGAAGCCCTTGTATCAGCAGCTCTGGAATCAAGTGCTCTTACAACTGAAGATGCTGTCTGGGATGATTATGAAAAAATTATTTCTGAAATCTCTGATTTAAGTTATCACTCCTACCGTGACTTAGTCTATAATACTAAAGGTTTTTCAGACTTCTTCTTTGAAGTGACTCCTATTAATGCCATCGCCGGTTTAAATATCGGTTCAAGGCCTTCATCAAGGAAAAAGACACAGACACTCGACAGTCTTAGGGCTATACCATGGGTATTTTCATGGTCCCAGACACGTATTATGCTCCCTGGATGGTATGGTGTAGGATCCGCATTTACAAAATGGATTACACTGAAGGAAGAAAACCTGTCCATACTCCAGAAGATGTATCAGGAATGGCCGTTTTTCAAATCTGTTATATCAAATGTGGATATGGTACTTTCAAAGTCTGATTTGACAATTGCTTCAGAATACGTGAAACTGGCATCTGACCAGGAAACTGCCCAGAATATTTTCTCTGAAATTACAAAAGAATGGGAACTGACTATCGACATTTTACGAAAAATTACAGGAAATGAAACATTACTGGCAGACAATCCGGAACTTGCAAGTAGCCTTAGAAACCGTCTGGCATATTTTGACTGTATGAATTATCTCCAGATAGAATTATTAAAAAGATTAAGAGATGGAAATGAATCTGAAGATCTGAGGAAGGCAATACATATTTCCATAAATGGTCTTGCAACTGGACTTCGTAACAGTGGATAAAATTTTTTCTTTAAAACCTTGTAATAATTTCTAAAATATGATAAAATTAATTTCGATATGTGTAAAGGAGGGAAGATTTTATGCAAAGATGTGAAGTTTTCGGAAAAACTGTAGGACACGGAAACACAGTGAGTCACTCTCACAGGGCAACAAAAAGAATATGGAGACCTAACCTTCAAGTTATGACTTTAAACATTAACGGGTCTGAGTTAAAAGTAAGAGTTTGTACTAAGGCAATGAAAACATTAAAAGGAAAAAATGCTGATCAAGTAAAAAAGATATTAATGAAAAATAAAGATAATTTAAGTCCTAAAGTTTCTAAAGCTCTATTTTCTGTAAAGTAAGTTTATTAAAAAAGTAAACTTACTTTTTTTTATTTTAAAAGCCATTATCTCTCATTCCGGTGCTTTACTGTACTAACTGCATCAGAAAGGATTTAACGGCTTTATTCATGCTACTTCAGGTTATATAGTAAAAAAATTCTCTATCACTGCCTTCAAGGCATCATCATTATTGCTGCATGTTTCAAATTCAGCTATTTCCTTTATTTCAGGAACTGCATTTTCCACAGCTACCGGCATCCCTACAGCTTCAAGTAACGGTGCATCATTTCCACCATCTCCTACAGCTATCATTTCTTCAGTTCCTATATTTTCAATTTCTCCCAGTTTTTTCAAGGTTTTTCCCTTATTTACATTCCTGTTTGCTATTTCCAGAAAAATCGGCTTTGATATTGCTATAAAATACTCATCTCCATATTTCCCTTTCATATAGTCCTCTGCTTTCTTAACTTCTTCAGGATCTCCGATAAGCATACATTTAGTTGTCTCTGTTATCCCTTTCTTATAGACTTCTTCCAGTTCCTTAAATTCTATAAACTTCATCTTACACTGTTCCGCTTCAAATCTTACATGTTCCGTATCCTGATTGCCATAGATTGTATCATCTGCATACAGTACCATCGGTATCCCCAGTTTTTCTGATACACTGAATATTCTTTCAATGTCATCTTTCCCCAGTCCCTCATGAAATATGACTTTCCCGTCTGACATGTCTATCAGCTGACCTCCGTTAAATGCCAGAACATATCCCCCATATTTATTCATTTCCAGCTGTCGTGCCTGTTCCAGCATGGCATAGCTGGGTCTTCCGCTTGCAAGGACAAATTTCACCCCTTCTTTCTGTATACCTATTATAGACCCTATATTTCCTTCTGTCAGTTCATGACTGTCATTCAGCAGTGTCCCATCCATATCTGTAGCAATCAACTTATATTTCATACAATCCTCCATTCATTCTTCCTACTGTCTCCTGTTTATTTTTATTATTATACATTAATTTTGAAAAATTATAAAGAAAAAGATACAGTAAGCCCCTCAGGAATTTAATTCCCATTATCCCTAAAAAATGGTATACTATATTATAATAAGACAAAACTAAAGCAGAGGAGTATTTTTATGTCAGAAAATATAGGAAATGAAGATAAGATATATGAAAAGGTATATAAATATGATGCCTTTATAAGTTACAGGCATACTTTTCCTGATGCAGCCATAGCTGCTAAACTTCAGACTATGATAGAAAAATTCAAAGTTCCTAAATTTATTAATAGTAAAAAGAAAAACCGTCAGTTCAGAATTTTCAGAGACAGAGATGAACTTACTACAAAGGATTTAAGCACTATGATTAAGGAAGCTCTGGAAGATTCTGAATTCCTTATTGTCATCTGCTCCAAAAGGACTCCTTTAAGTCCATGGTGTACAAGGGAAGTGCATGAATTCAGGAAGACTCATGATGACAGCAGGATTATTCCCCTCCTTATTGAAGGGGAACCTGAAGAATCTTTTAACTCTGAACTTAAAAACCTGAAAATGAAATTTATTAATACTGATAATATCGAAGAAGAAAAGGAGCTGGAGCTTCTAGCAGCAGATATACGTACTGATGAAGTTAAAAGTTCTTCTTTCCCAGGATATGAAGAACTTGAAAAAAATAAGGATCCTTTATTACAGGAACTTACTAAAAAATCACTCCTTATTCTTCAAAAAACTGAAATTTACAGGATAATGGCTACAATTCTCGATGTAAGCTATGGAGACCTGAAGCTCCGTCACAGGGAAAGAAAATTGAAGCAGATTATATATGCTTCCGTATTTGCTGCCTGTACAATGCTCATTTTCGGAATAAGTGTTACATCCTTATACATAAAATCTGTCATTTCCGAAAGAAAGGCAAATGAACAGTCCTCCCTTATGACTCTCAATATGGCAGATACTTCCAATAAAGACGGAAACAGATTTTTATCCCTTCTTATTGCTCAGGAAGCCATGAAGAAAGTCAATCCTAAAATGGAGCAATATAGCAAGATAATGGCACAGTATACAAGAGTTTTAAATGAATCACTGCTTGCATTACCTTATTCCAGTGAATTTATATTTCCTACACGTACCCAGTATTCATTTTTTGCCATAGATAAAGACAGTAAATGGGTTATAACTAACGGAAACTTAAATAATGCACATATACACAGCCTTGAAAACGGAGCTATATTAAAAACCCTTACTTTTGGGACACCTGTAACTTCCTTTGCAATATCCCCAGATAACAGAAAAATATTCACAGGAACTGCTGACGGGAAAGTTTTTTCAGTAGATACTAAAGACTACAGCATGACCGAAATCATGAAGAGTCCAGAAAATATAGCTACCGGAATGATAGTTTCCCCCGACGGGAAATATCTCTACATCCGTAAAGGGCTTCTTGTTCTTGAAGTATTGGATACTGTCACATTACATAAAGTGTCTTCTATAACCTTTGAAAAGGAAAATACACTGAAGTCCTTTAATGTCAATCCTGTAACAGGCAACTTCTTTATAATAGCAAGAGATAATTCCCTAAAGGAATATAATGTCTTAAACGGAGAGCTGCTGAAGGAACATGCCGGACCATCTACTGACGACTATTCCTTTTCAAGAGTAATGGATATATCTAGGAACGGAATTCTTTCATATTCCGACTTAAATGGTAAATCTTATAGGATTATTGTAAAAAACCTTAATACAGGACAGGTTAACCTGTCAGAAAATCTGCTTTCCCAACCTTTTTCCATTCAGCTTAATAACAGCGGAAATACATTATTTATCAGTGAAAAGAAAAGAACCGTCTTAAGATTTGATATCAGCAACCTCACTGATGGTGAAGAGATAAGCAGCCCTGAAAGGACTACCCTCTATTCTACTACCGAAAACAAATTTATAAAGAAGATTACTCTAAGCCAGAACGGAAAAATTCTTATGGCAGTAATGGAAAATAATAATATTGAAGTTTTTGAAGGGGTAGACAGAACCGGAATCCCTGTTTCTTATGAAAGCGACTCAGGTCAATATAGCGGAGATATCCTGCTGTCGGAATTTACTCCTGATAATAGAAAGATTATCACTTCCTCCTTTGATGGATTTATAAGAGTTATTAATTCCATGTCTTCAATAAAGACTCAGACTCTGCAAGGAAAGATTGTAGGAAGTTCGAGAAATAAAGACCATCTTCTGATTTATAATGATGGGAACCTTATAAAATATAGCTTTGCAGATAATAAATCTGTTGTCCTCGGAAAGCCTGCAAAGGAATTTTTCCACTTTTATGCTTCCTTTGCAGCAAATAATGATGTATCTTTAGTTGCACTATCCAGCCTGGAAGGTTCCGCCGCTGATATTTTTGATGTAAAAAGCAAGAAGCGGATATATACTACAAAATTCCATGAAACATCCCCAGGTAAAATCTTTTTTATAAAAAAGGTAGAATTCAGTATGGATGGAAAATATATCTTTACATTAGGTTCTGATAACAGAATCTTCGTTTCTGATACAAAGACAGGACAGTTCCTGTTTTCATTGGAAAGTAAAGAAAACGGAGAAGCAGGCAGTTTTACCTTAAGTAATGATGACAGTTTTATAGCCATAAACTACTCAACAGGAAAGACAGCCATATTTTCTCTTGAAGAAAAAAATATTGTTAAGGAACTTGACGGGGAAATACTCTATATGGAAAGCAACAGAAAAGAGCTGAAGAAAGTATACGGTCAGCATGGAAACAGACTATTTCACTACATTCCTAACCAGAAACCTGTATACTATACTGATAACAATGAAAGACAGGGCACAAGGAATATATCCCTTAATAAGGAAACCGTCTCTTCTGACGGAAAATACCTTATTGTAAATATTGCCAATAGCAATACTATAATTATTGACCTGGCTACCGGCGAAAGGATAAGGACATTAAAGACGGCAGGAGAATTCCTGGACAGTATTCCTATTATCAACCTTAACAGTACAAAGATTGCATATAGCTATAATAATAACAGAATCATAGTAACAGACATGTATTCTACGGAACAGCTGTCTGAAATGGCTAAAAACATATTAAAGGGAAGAAAAATGACTGATTTAGAATACAGCTACATCGGAAGGAGGAAATAGTCCATGAAAAAAATATTCACCTATATTAGACATTATTTTAACAGGAACCTCTGGTTCATATACATTCTAGGATTTTCCCTAAGCCTTATCGGAAGCTTCCAGATATACCACGGGAAATTTGATAGTCCTATTAAAGAAGCTTCAGTAATTGTAATTTCTGTGCTGAAACTGTTTCTGTTTGCTCCTATGGAAGGTTTCTTAAAACCTCAGCCCGTAGCCTATGAACTGGCTGTCTGGATTGCCCCCATCGGAACTGTAATAGCTACATTTTCAATATTCAGAAAATTCTATACTGATATCCGCCTTCATCTTTTACATCTTAACAGGGAACATATAGTAGTCATGGGGCTGAATGACTACAGTCTCATGTTCATGAAGAATTTTATAAATTCTTCTGAAAAGAAACGCCTCCTTTGTATTATTCCTGAAAATACTGAAGCAAAAAAAATTGAAAAACTCCATAAAATCGGAATCCTTACATGTTCTCTCGACTATCTTGGAGGAATTTCTAAGGAAAATTTGAGGACAGCTTCAGAATTTAAATTTTCTTCTATAAAAACCGTTATATGCTTTGACGATGAACCGCAGAATTATGGGCATCTTAAAGTACTTTCTAAACTTATGAGTAAAAAAGAGGATACTAAGGATATTGTAGATGTATACATGTGTATTAAAAATAAGAGAATCCAGAATATCATACAGCATGAAATGGATAAAATAAAGTATTTTGACATACATTATTTCAATATTTCTGACTTAATATCCCATGATCTTGTAAATGATAAAAAATTTAAACTGTATTCTGTAAAAGGGCTAAAGAAGAAATGGAATTCCCATACAGTAAACTCCATTGAAGACATTTCCAGAATTATAGGAAATGTCCATCTTCTATTAATTGGATTTGCTGACTTTGGAAAAGCCTTTCTAGAAACTGCTGCGAACCAGTCCGTCATCAATATTCATAAAAATATGGAAACAACCATTGTTGATTTAAACGCTGACTTACTTCTCGACGAATACAGGGCTACTGTAAGGAATATCGACAGAATTACTGAACTCAATATTATTAACGGAAATATCCTGCTTGATTCTGTCCAGAAGGAAATAAGGAAAATTCATTCTGAAAGGCCCTTCACATCAGTAGTACTTGCCACAAAGAATACTCTGGACAACCTTGTATTTCTTGATTTAATGAACGACTGCCTCAAGGATGTCAGCATTGCCTTATACTGTGAAAATATGCAGGAAACATCCCCTCTCATTAAAGCAGTAAAATCCAGGTACAGGAGCATGACTGTTTTTGGAAACCTTCCTGTCATCCTCAACTATAAGACAATAGTAAATGAACTTGTTGATACTGGAGCAAAAAAATTTAATGCCTCCTATAATCATCTGAGCGCAGCCCTACTTAACTACAATCCTCCATCTGAATCATTAACGGAACAGTGGAACCGTCTTTCTAATATAAAAAAGGAGTCAAACAGGAATCAGTTCATACATAGGAACATAAAAAAAGATATTTTTAAAAAAATTACTGAACTGGATGAATATCCTGATACTGTAGAAGAGCTCATCAGACTTTGGAGGAAAAGGATTGAGGGTATTCCTGTTACCGAACAGATTGACATAATTGAAAAGGAGCCTTTCATGAATTATATGGCTGCCCTTGAACATAAAAGATGGAACAACTTCTACTATATGAAAAATTTTACCTATTCGGAAGTCAAGGATGAAATCAGCCGTACCCATAACTGCCTTATAGATGACTGGGACAAATTCTGTAAAGGTCCTCATAGAAATACTATAATATATGACTTTATTGCAACATTAAATATACAGGGACTGCACATGTCAGACACTTAATCAGTCAGATTAAGTGTCAGTTCCTGGCTTTCTTCACTGCATTTTTCCAGCCTTCATAGTACATTTCCCTCTTTTCTTCATCCATACTGCTTTCAAATTTTCTTTCCAGTTTCCAATTTTCCTTTATTTCTTCCCTGTTCTTCCAGAATCCTGTAGAAAGCCCAGCCAGATATGCTGCTCCAAGAGCTGTAGTTTCTATTATTTCAGGTCGCATCACATCTTTTTCCAGTATATCAGCCTGAAACTGCATTAAGAAATTATTTGCCGCTGCTCCTCCATCTACCTTCAGTGAAATAATATCCACTCCTGCATCTTCCTTCATCGCTTCAATCAGATCCCTGCTCTGGTATGCTATTGATTCAAGTGCAGCTCTTATTATATGGTTCCTTCCTGTCCCCCTTGTAAGTCCTGTGATTATCCCCCTGGCATACATGTCCCAGTAGGGAGAGCCTAATCCTGTAAAAGCCGGAACCAGATAAACTCCTCCATTATCCTTTACTTTTCCTGCAAAATATTCTGTATCTGCCGCATCACTGAAAAATTTCATCTCATCACGAAGCCACTGGATTACAGCTCCTCCTATAAAGATACTTCCCTCAAGTGCATACTCTATATTTCCGTCTATTCCCACTGCAATGGTGGATAAGAGACCGTTATTAGACTGTATCAGCTCATTTCCTGTATTCATAAGCATGAAACATCCTGTTCCATATGTATTTTTCATATCCCCTTTTGAAAAACATGCCTGTCCAAACAATGCTGCCTGCTGATCTCCTGCAATTCCACCAATAGGAACAGAAGTTCCTTCCTCTTCCCCCATTGTCACTCCCATTTTCGTATATCCGTATATTTCAGAGGAATTACATACTTCCGGCATCATACTTTCCGGTATTTCCAGTTCCTTGAGGAGCCTTTTATCCCATTCCAGCTTCCTTATATTATATAACATTGTCCTTGAGGCATTCGTATAGTCTGTAACATGTACCTTTCCCGCAGTAAGTTTCCACACAAGCCATGTATCCACCGTCCCAAATAGAAGTTCTCCTCTTTCTGCCTTTTCCCTTGCCCCTTCCACATTGTCTAGTATCCATTTTACCTTTGTTGCTGAAAAATAAGCATCTATTATAAGTCCCGTATTATTTCTTATATATTCTTCCAGTCCCTTTTTTTTAAGGTCTTCACAGATTTCTGCTGTCCTCCTGCATTGCCATACAATGGCATTATATACAGGTTCTCCTGTATTTCTGTCCCATACGATTGTTGTTTCCCTCTGATTTGTAATTCCTATTCCTGCTACATCTCTTAATGAAATTCCTGACTGGGCTATCACTTCTGTCAGGACGGATCTCTGTGTTGCCCATATTTCCATAGGATTATGCTCCACCCATCCCGGTTCCGGATATATCTGAGTAAATTCCCTCTGTGACTTGGAAACTATATTCATATCCCTGTCAAAAATAACTGCCCTTGAGCTTGTTGTCCCCTGATCCAGGGCAATTATATACTTCTTTTCCCTGTTGCCTTTTCCCCCTTTATTTACTTCTATCCTTCCATTACTCATAACCTGTTCCTTTCCTGTCACTTAAAATATTCTAATATAATAAATTATTACCCCTTAATCTGAAAAAATCAAGTATCATCTGAAAAAATATTTTTATAAAGTGTTGACATTAATAAAAGAATATGATATATTGTTGTTAGCACTCAAAGGTAAAGAGTGCTAACAAAGAGGAAAATATTGAAAATAAGGAGATTGATACATATGGAAGAAAAATTTACACAGAAAAGTATGGAAGCTATTTCAGAAGCTCATCACTTTGCCATCAGATATAAAAGTTCAGATATGAAGGTAGAACACCTCCTGCTTGCCTTGATAGGACAGATGAACGGACTTATACCCAATATATTGAAGAAAATGGGAATAAGTACTGTAGATCTTACATCCAGACTGGAAGAAAGGCTAAACAGGATGCCTAAAGTTGAAGGGGGAAATTCAGAACCACGTCCAAATTCAGAGCTTAATAAGGTTCTGGTGGGAGCTGAAGATTACATGAAAAAATTTAAAGACAGCTACATAAGCACTGAACATCTCTTTCTGGCATCTTATGATAATAACTCATTTTTAAGGGAAAACGGTGTTGTAAAAAGCCAGTTTGAAAATGTACTTAGTGATATGAGGGGAAACAGGACGGTAAATAACCAGAATCCTGAAAATTCCTATGAAGCACTGGAAAAATATGGAAAGGACCTTGTAGAGCTGGCAAGGAAAGGAAAAATAGACCCTATTATAGGAAGAGATACTGAAATAAGGAGGGCTATTCAGATACTTTCCAGAAGAAATAAGAACAATCCTATACTTATAGGAGAACCTGGAGTCGGAAAAACTGCCATCGCTGAAGGGATTGCACAGAGAATCCTGAAGGGAGATGTTCCTGAAAACCTGAAGGATAAGACCATCTTTTCATTGGATATGGGAGCTCTCATTTCAGGAGCTAAATACAGGGGAGAATTTGAAGAACGTCTGAAAGCTGTACTGGATGAACTCGAAAACAGTGACGGAAGAATAATCCTCTTCATAGATGAAGTTCACAATATAGTAGGAGCCGGAAAAACTGAAGGATCAATGGATGCGGGAAACCTTTTAAAGCCTATGCTTGCCCGTGGAGAAATTAAAGTTATCGGTGCTACGACTATTGATGAATATAGAAAATATATTGAGAAGGATGCCGCCCTTGAAAGAAGATTCCAGCCAATTATGGTTGATGAGCCTTCAGTAGAAGACACTATTTCCATACTGCGTGGACTGAAGGAAAAGTTCGAGATATTCCATGGAATAAGGATTACAGACAATGCCATAGTAACTGCAGCTACTATGAGTGACAGATATATAAATGACAGGTTCCTTCCTGATAAAGCAATAGACCTTATTGATGAAGCTGCTGCCAAGGTAAAGACTGAAATCAATTCCATGCCTACAGAACTGGATGAAGTTACTAGACGTATTATGCAGCTGGAAATAGAAAGGGAGGCGTTAAAGAAAGAGAAGGACCAGGCTTCAAAAGACAGGCTTGTTTCCCTTGAAAAGGAAGTAGCTGAACTTAAAGAGGAAGAGAAATCCCTTAAATTCCAATGGGAAAATGAAAAGGAAGAAGCTGGAAGACTTACCAGAATAAATGAAGAAATTGAAAAAGTCAAACTTGATATTGAAGATGCCCAGAGAAAATATGATTTAAATAAGCTGGCAGAACTCCAGTATGGAAAACTTGCCTCCCTTGAAAAGGAAAAGGCTGAAGAAGAAGAAAAGCTAAAAAATCAGGCCTCCGTAGGAGGAAGCAGGCTCCTAAAACAGGAAATCGACAGTGAAGAGATAGCAGAGATAGTGGGAAAATGGACTGGAATCCCTGTTTCAAAACTTCTTCAGGGAGAAAAGGAAAAAATATTAAACCTTGCAGATTATATGAAGAAACGTGTTATAGGACAGGATGAAGCTATTGAAACTATAAGTGACACCATAATAAGGTCACGTGCAGGGCTTAAAGACCCCAACAGGCCAATAGGCTCCTTCATTTTCCTGGGACCTACAGGGGTAGGAAAGACTTATCTTACAAAAACACTTGCCCATAACCTGTTTGACGATGAAAATAATATTGTCCGAATAGATATGAGTGAATATATGGATAAATTCAGTGTCACAAGGTTAATAGGAGCTCCTCCGGGATATGTAGGTTATGAAGAAGGAGGACAGCTCACTGAAGCAGTGAGAAGAAAACCTTACTCTGTCATACTGTTTGATGAAATTGAAAAGGCTCATCCAGATGTATTTAATGTACTGCTGCAGCTCCTTGATGATGGAAGGCTTACTGACGGGAAAGGAAAAATAGTAGACTTTAAGAATACGATAGTCATAATGACGTCAAATATAGGAAGCGACATTATACTTGAAGATCCTTCACTTTCAGAATCTACAAAAGAAGCTGTCCTGGATGAAATGAAACATCGTTTCAAGCCAGAATTTCTGAACAGGATTGATGATATTATAGTATTCAAGTCTTTAGGAAAAGACAGTGTCAAGAATATCGTTAGCCTGATACTTGAAGATATTAATAAAAAGCTGAAGGAACAGTTTATAAAGATAAAATTTACAGACAGTGCTCTTGACTTCATTGTAGAAGAAGCTTATGACCCTGCTTACGGGGCAAGACCTTTAAGGAGATTTATCCAGAAGGATATAGAAACTAATCTTTCAAAAATGATACTGGCAAACCAGGTTCCTGAAAATAGCACAGTTACCATCGACAGTAATGGTGAAAAGCTTATCTACAATATAGGATAGCATGCAGGAGCTACTAATTCTAAATTGACATAACAGGCTGCCCTCTAAGGTAATAATTTGTATGAAAAATAATACTTTAAAGGCAGCCCTTTCATTTTAAAAGCAATTTCTTGAAAATATCCATAGATTACCTTATAATTTTTATATTAGTCTTTAACTATTGATGACTATTATGATATAATATCTTTAAATTACACACAAGGAAGTGAAATAAAATGAAAATAGGTATAGTAATCGGAAGATTTCTGCCTTTACATATAGGGCATGTTAATTTAATACAGAGGGCCAGCGGAATTGTAGACAAAGTCTACGTAATAGTTTCCCATTCAAATGATGATGACAGGGAGATGATTGATAATTCCCGGTTCATTAAGGAAATCACACCAAAAGACAGGCTTAGGTTTGTTAAACAGACATTCAAGAATCAGGGAAACATCCATTCATTCCTCTTTGATGAGAGCGAATGTCCGCCGTATCCAGACGGTTGGGAAAAGTGGTCTTCCATGATAAAGAAAGAAATTGAGAAACGAGAACCTGACCTGGACTGGGAGAATGATGTTCTTTTCATAAGTAACCGTAAAAATGATGCTGCCTGTAACATAAAATATTTTAATGCACCAACAAAGTCCATAGATCCTGAATATAAGGAATATCCTGTAAACTCCAATGAGATTCGAAAAAATCCAAGTAAGTACTGGGAATTCCTTCCAAGGGAAGTAAGGGAACATCTAATTCCTGTAATTACAATCTGCGGGGGAGAAAGTAGTGGAAAAAGCGTCATGATTGATAAGCTTGCGAATGTATTCAATACTACTTCAGCGTGGGAATATGGTCGTGAATATGTATTTGATAAGCTGGGAGGAGATGAAGATTCCCTCCAGTATTCTGACTATGAAAAAATTGTCTTCGGACATCAGACAAATGTCCTGTACGCCGCAAGGAATGCTAACAAGTTCGCCTTAATAGATACAGACTATATTACAACACTGGCATTCTGTCTGACTTATGAAGGAAGGGATAACCCTATTATAAGGGAATTTGTCCGTAATTACAGGTTTGACCTGACAATCCTTCTTGAAAACAACGTAAAATGGGTGAATGACGGTTTAAGGTCAATAGGCCAGTCTGAAAGAAGGGAAAAATTCCAGAATCTTCTTAAAGACCTCTATAAAGAATACGGTATATCATATATAACCGTAAAATCAGACAACTATGAAAAAAGATATCTTGCATGCAAAGAAATTATAAAAGCTTATCTGGATGGTGCAGATTATAATAGGCTGCAGGAAATTTCCGATACATTCATATAAAATAAAAACTTACTGACTTTAAGTTTGTCTTAAAGGACTTTTATAGAATCAGTTTTTTAATTGACAGTTATGTCAATAAAAATATCCTGATATCCTTAAAAGTCCTTTTTTAATAATATTCAAATGACATCCCTGCCCTCTATTCTCCTTATAACCTTGCAGGGAGTTCCTTATTATTCCTTTATTCTTTTAAATATTAAAATATTTATTATTTAAATTTCTACTTCCTTACAAAGGAAAATTTCTGCCATGGCTTAATATAATCAAGTATAAATACTTCTTCTTCAGATATTTTTCCTACTACATTACTTTTCCCTGTATTTTCCATATCCTTTAAAGCTATCATCAGCTCTCCAGCATAATGCCCATATTCACTGCTTTCTATTACTACATCTCCCCTTCTTATTATTTCAGGAGTATTAAACAGGGTAAAATTATGTCCCTTATATTTTATCCTGCTCTGTGTTGATCTTATCACATTCTCTGAAGAATCTCCCCTGTTAAAGTGAAATTCATCAAATATAATCTTTTTTTCAGTATCAGGAAGATTTTCTACGGTTTCAATTTTAAAACTTACCATATCCTTCCTTACTTCCTTAAACATTTCCAGTTCCTTGTCAGAGGGATAGCAGTTGGAAATTATGATATCATCTATTGTTTCAAGGGATACCATATGCTTGTACTGTACTATCAGGGGAAGTTCCCTATGCATTTCAAGTGTCACAAGTCCCTGTGATACAGGCCACGGTCCATATGTATCCTTTTCCTGTGATGAAATAAATGCTGCTGTCCTTATACCGTTTCTTACAAATCTTTCTGTACATCTGTTAAAGAAATCCATCTCCAGTCCTGTATAGCCATGGGGATAAAAATTATGGCATCCTATAAGTTTTGATTTATCCGGTCTATAGTCTAGTATTGTTTCCAGATAATGGGTATCATTGCTCATATTTATTTCTATTTTAAGATTTTCCTTATTAAAAGTCATTATACTTTCCTGAAGTCCTGTAAATCCTATATCTAGACGTATCCCATCTGCTTCTACTTCTTTAAAAAAAGACAGGTCATTATATGATATTCCAAGTTCTTCAAATACTCTGGGGTTCACATCCAGTATTACTTCATATCCCTTCTGTCTTGCATATCTGTTTATTTCTTTAAAGGTTTCCTTTATTTTCCCCTTTTCCTCACTGACTGACAATAGGCAGCTAAAAATTCTTGAAAATCCACATTCAGCAGCTTTATCAATATATCTGTATATCCTTTCTGCCGTTGTCTTTTCAGGATATATTGAAATCCCAAGCCTTCTCATTCCTTTCTCCTTCCTGATTATTTTAATATTTGTAAAATATCCTCTAAAAAATTTAAGTATATCCAGATTACAGGACATGCTAAAAACATATTTTATAAAATGGGCTGTCTTAAATGACTTATATCCAATAAATCATTCTCTTTAAGACAGCTCCATTTTCAATAATATTCATATACCATTAATTTGCACTTCAGAAATTCATATTTTTAATACTTTCTGCCTCTTCCAGGTTCCACTACTCCTGATTTTTCTTTTCTTCTTCAAGCATTTTCTTATCGTACGCTTTAAAGAAAGGATAATATATCACTATTGAAATTACTATAAGTAATATGTTAAGTATTGCAGCCCTTCTATCTCCATTTGTTGCCAGATACGCCCCTATCGGACCTGGTAAAGTCCAAGGGGGTGTAGACGTCACCCTGTTCACCAGTCCTGAATCTGCTGCAAAATATGCAATTGAGGCATTTACTAAAGGAACAATTATAAACGGTGGAATTAAAGTAGGATTCAGTACTATCGGTGTTCCAAATATAATAGGTTCATTTATATTGAATATGGAAGATACTATGGAAGTCCTTCCAAGTGTCTTACCATAACTGGATTTTGCCATTGTAGCCAGTAATATTGCAAGTCCTATTGTACATCCTGATCCTCCTATCCAGATGAACCATTGATA
This sequence comes from Leptotrichia sp., assembly GCA_041854625.1. GTDB lineage: Bacteria > Fusobacteriota > Fusobacteriia > Fusobacteriales > Leptotrichiaceae > Leptotrichia_A. The sequence continues at coordinate 16,481 of JBHACQ010000152.1, forward strand.
AAGAGGTTCTGCTGCAACATGTGGAATAGGCTGTTTACTTGCAAGGGCAGCTCCATTTTCTTCCAGCAGCGTCAGCCATAAAGGTCTCACAAGAGAACCTACTATTGATACTCCATGTATACCGAAAGACCAGAAGAATGTAATCAGGAATACTATTACAATTACTGAAATCCAGCTGTCACTTGCCTTTACCATAGGTTTCACTACTGTACCTACTATTCCATGCAGATCCACCTTCAGCCAGTAGGACACTGTTGCCACTACAAGAACTACAATAGCTGTAGGAGTAAGTGCCTCGAATGACCTTGCTACTGATTCAGGTACTCCGTCAGGCATCTTTATCTTAAATCCTGTCGTTGTAGTAAGTCTGTATACTTCTACTGCAAATATTGCAATCAGTATCCCTACAAATAACCCTGCTGATCCCAGATTTGTCATAGGTAGTACAAATCCCAGACCTTTCTGAAGTATAGCTGCACCTTCAGTTCCTTTTTCAGCTATCATCTGTAATTCCTTACCATCCACTACTTTAGTCATAACAGCTACTTCCTTTATTGTTTCAGGAACTATAGTCAGAAGGAACCCTGAAGTAGACAGTATTGCTCCTGTTATCCCATCCAGCTTGTAGGATTTTGCCAGACTGTTTCCTATTCCCATGACTGCATACAGCGACATTATAAACATTGTCATACGGTAAGGAAGTAATATCTGTCCTATATTCTCTTTCGCCCATTTGGAAATTCCCCAGTCTACAGGGAAAGGGGGAAATGCTACTATTAAAAATATTGAACCTACTATTATCAGTGGTAATGTTGCTACTATCCCGTCACGCACTGCACGAAGATGTCTCTGTTCTGATAATTTTGCCATTTTTAATGAAAAATTTTCCAAGAAACCTTTAAATGTGTTTTCTGACATACGTATCTCTCCTTTTCTGTCTTTATATTATTTTTTTATTTATTTAATATTCCCTGAATCTGTTTCAGAAGGAACGGTCCTCCCAAAGGACTATATCCTTGAGGAGATATCATTTCACACGGAATCCCCGCTTCCTTTGCCTGGCTATTTAATGTATCATATCTGTGCCTAATCTGAGGTGCTACCATTGCCACATCATACCCATTCTTTACTTCGTCTTCAAATTGCTGTGTACTTACTGCCTTCACTTCAATTTCCACTCCCTTTGAAGCCGCTTCCTTTTCCAATGCCTTGACTGCTACTGCACTCGACATCCCTAAGGAACAAACAAACAGAACTTTCACTTACTTTACCTCCTATACCTGAATTTATTTTATCCCGAACTATCCACAGATTATTGTCTGAATAACAGAAACTGGACAATTTTATGAATAATTCCGGTTGTAGTTACCTATATATAATTTTTCCTGAATAACCAGAAATATGAAATTACTCCAAATATTATTCCAAATATTATGTACTGCTTCCAGAAGGATTTTGAAAAGCCCTTCTTGGAATCTATAAAATGCCTTACCCATGTAAATCCAAAACTTGTAAAGAATGTATTTCCTATCAGTATCCCTACATTAGCCTTAATTCCCACAAAAGTAAGTAGCAACGGAATTAACCAGCTCCCTATAACAGAACTCACAATAATCCAGAAAGCTGACTGGAGGCTGAAAGGTTTCATTTCTAAATCCTTCTCTTCTTTGAGCCTCTTTTCCTTTTCATCCTTTTCCAGCTGCTCTTTTAATTTTTCTTCTTTCTTTGAATTGTATCTTCTTATTTTTCTGCCCATTTCTATATCCCCTACTTATTTTTTTCAAGACTTTCTATTCTTTTATACATCCTTATCATACATTCTATCAGACTTTTAGCTTCAATGGCTGTCATCAGATGATCCTGTGCATGAACAAACAGAACTGAAACTTCCATACTGTTCCCGCTTACTTCATTCTGTATTATTTCAGTCTGGATATTATGTGCCTCAAGCAATGATTTGTCAGCTTCTTTTAACAGTTCCTCCGCCTTCTCATAATTACCTTTCTCTGCCTCTCCAAGAGCTTCATAAGACAGGCCCTTCGCTGTACCGGCAGTATTCACAATGTTAAATACTATCATTTCCACTTCTTCTTTTCCCATATCCTACCTCTTTTCTGTCTTTTTATTATCCAGCATCTATATATTAAGTATAACCTCTTTTTCTAAAAATACAAGAAAAAAATTATAATATTGCTCTAAAAATTTTCAAAATCCGGTTATCCTATTTGGCTATGATATTAATAAATATCTATAATATTAATGTATATCAAAAAATTTACATATCATATCCAATATCCTAATCCAGTTACTTTTTACTGTCTATTTTTCCTTAACCTTGTATTTCTCCCTGTTTTCAAAATATTCTCTGAACTGCGGAAGGTATCTTTCATGAGCATCAAGAAGTTCATTCAGTACTTTTCTTGCCACTTTAGTTCCAGGTATTAAAGGGTTCGTCGTAAATGCCTGTAATGCAGTATTGTAATCCCCTGTTACTGCTGCTTCCACTGTCAGCTCTTCCATAGCTTTCATCATCTGTATATACCCTCTCTGACCTGCATTACTGTATTTCCCAAATGTGATAGGGTTAGCTCCTGATGAAGTAATGTATGAAGATATTTCTACTGCACAGTCATAGGGAAGGTCTGACATAGCTCCCCTATTTCTTGTATTGACAGCCATTATTATTCCCTTATCGTTATATATTCCGCTTATAAGCTCACATGCCGCATCAGAATAGTAAGCTCCCCCTCTCTGTTCCAGCTGCTTCGGTTTTTCTTTAAGAGCCGTATCCTTATACAGCTCAAACAGCTCCTCTTCCACCTTCTTTACGATTTCTCCCCTTGTACCTTTTTCCCTGTATGACTTCAGTCCCTCTTCCAGCATTTCATCCTGCAGATAGTAATATCTATGGTAATCACATGGAAGCATTCCCAGATTTTTTATCTGGTCATAGTCATAGTTTATACTTACAATATTCTTTACCCCCAGTTCTTCCTTATTCTGCCTCTTATCCCATAGTTCCATTGTAAGTTCCTTTCCATCCTTATCCCAGACCCTATACCATACAAAATGGTTCAATCCTGCAAACTGGAACTTGAACTCACTCATATCCTTTTCATACAGGCTTGCACAGTCCATCTGAGTGTGAACCGGAATATTACATAGACCTATTACCCTGTCAAAATCTCCATATTTCAGAACTGCTTCCGTCACCATTCCTGCAGGATTTGTAAAGTTTATGAGCCATGCTTCAGGAGCCAGTTCCTTTATGTCCTTTACAATATCAAGTATCACCGGTATTGTCCTGAAAGCTTTAAACATACCCCCTGCACCGTTAGTTTCCTGACCTAGTATCCCATTTTCAAAGGGAATCCTCTCATCCTTTATCCTTGCATCAAGTAAACCTACTCTAAACTGTGTTGTAACAAAATCAGCTCCTTTCAGTGCTTCCCTCCTGTCCAGTGTCAGATGTACCTCACAGTCTATTCCTGCTGCCTTTACCATCCTTTTGGCAAGGTTTCCTACAATTTCAAGCTTCTCCTTCCCTTCTTCAATATCAACTAGCCATATTTCCTTTAATGGAAATTCCCCAATCCTTTTTATAAAACCTTCTATAAGTTCAGGAGTATAGCTTGAACCTCCTCCAATTGTTACAACTTTTACACCTTCTTTTTTCATTTCTGTTCCTTCTTTCTTATTATAATATTTTCAGAAAATATTCTAACAGTTATTCTTCAGTAATGTTTACAGCAGATAACCATTTTTTCTGGATATGCTCCTTGTGTCTTATTCCCCATTCATGCAGACTGTCTATAATCGGAATCAATTCTTCCCCGTGCTCTGTCAGGGAATACTCCACCTTTGGAGGAATTGTCGGATATGAGGTTCTTTTTATGAGATCATCATCTTCCATTTCCCTTAAACTTTTAGTAAGCATTTTCTGAGTTATTTTAGGAATGGTCTTCATCAGATCTGAAAACCTCATTGTCCTGTTCTTTACAATGTGAAGCAGTATAACTAGTTTCCATTTTCCTGTAAGAGTATCAAGACCATCATCAACACGGCATAAATTAGGTTCTCTTTCCATCTGTATTCTCCTTTTTCAGACTTAATTTCTTCCATATAGATAATATACCTCATTTTCCATACGATGTAAAGTAGGGAAACCACCCTTTATTCTTTAATTATAATATAAAGAAAAAGTCATTTAAGTATTCTAAGCTTTCTCTGTGGCATTTCCTTTTTTCAATTAGTATACCATAGTATACAGCGTTTCATTCTGGAAACTACTTGTATATAAAATTATTTGTGATATAATTGATTTATAAAAATAAAACAGAAGATGAAAAGAGGTGTTAATATGAAAAATACAGGACTGCACCATGTATCTGTACTTTCAGGAGACATAAGGAAAGCATACTATTTTTACCATAATATACTGGGAATCCTACACACCTGGACTGGAAATTTGACACTATTCCTCACAAAAACAGGATTGTTGCCACAGCCGGAGCATCTGACATGATATCTCCTGCAGCCAGAATAATAAAACTGGAAAAAGAATTTAAAGATGCCAGTTATAGCCATTTTAAGACTCTTCTTCTTGACGGAGGTCACGGAATATATAATGAAGAAGTGAAAAAACTGAAAAAAATATATACAGAAATAAAGTAATAATGAATAAAAATCAAAAAGGACAGGCATCTGTAAAGCAGACATACTTTTTAAAATATTAAAAAATACCAAAATTAAATAAGAAAGAAGGAATCAATATGATAGAATTAGGAATAAGCTCTTTTGGAGAAACTACACCTATGGAAGGTACAGGAAAAGTCCTTTCCCATGACGAAAGGATCAGGAATATGATAGAAGAAATAGAACTGGCTGATAAAGTCGGTCTGGATATCTATGCCATAGGAGAACATCATAGAAAGGATTTTGCAGTATCCGCCCCTGAAATAGTCCTTGCTGCCGGAGCGGTGAATACTAAAAATATAAGGCTTTCCAGTGCAACGACAAATATTTCTACAAACGACCCTGTAAGGGTATACCAGAATTTTGCAACTGTTGATGCCATCTCCAACGGACGTGCTGAAATAATGCTTGGAAGAGGATCATTTACAGAATCTTTCCCGTTATTCGGATACAGCCTGAGTGACTATGAGGAGCTCTTTACTGAAAAAATGGACATGATCCTTGAAATAAGGAAAAATGAAATACTGAACTGGAAAGGTTCCTTTACCCAGTCTATTGACGGAAGGGGAGTCTATCCACGGGCTGTACAGAAAGATTTCCCAATATGGGTGGCAACCGGAGGACATGTAGAATCTACTTTAAGAATTGCTGAAAAAGGTCTCCCTATTGTCTACGCCATTATAGGTGGAAATCCTCTTAACTTCAAGCCTCTTATTGATGCCTACCGTAAGTTTGGAAAACAGAATGGGCATGATGAAAAACATCTGAAGGTGGCAGCCCATTCATGGGGTTATATAGCAGAAGATTCTGAAAAGGCTAAAAAGCAGTACTTCCATCCTACAAAATCCCTAGTTGACCAGATTTCCAGAGAAAGGGCTCACTGGAGTGAAATGACATGGGAGCAGTATGAATACTCTATCGGTCCAAATGGTGCAATGTTTGTAGGAAATCCTGAAGAAGTTGCGAAAAAAATTATAAAAATAATAGAAGAACTGGGACTTGACAGATTTATGCTCCATTTACCTATCGGTTCTATCCCTCATGAAGACGTATTAAAATCCATCGAACTGTACGGAACTAAAGTTGCACCTATTGTAAGGGAATACTTTTCCAATAAGAATAAATAATTAAAGCAAAGGATATCCCCATTTTATATTAATCTGACGGATATCCTTTTTATTTCCTATATACTGTTTAAAGTAACCTTGTACTCATATTTGTCTCCTCTGGCATATGAAACTGTATATTCAATAACTTTGCTTTTTTCATAAGTCAGACGTTTAATTTTCATACAGACCGCTTTTTTCTTATATCCTAAAAGTTCCAGAATTTCCTTTTTTTCCATGAGAACAGGAGTAAAAGATTCTACTGCTTTTTCAAAGGATACTTTATAGCTTTCCCTAAATATTGAATACATAGGCTGTTCATTGAGCAGAGCAGCATTAAAATTCTCAAACCTGTTTAAAGGAATGAATGTATCTTCATACATTACAGGCTCATCATTAATAAGTCTTAACCTTCTTATATGAAGTATTTTTACTGAAGAGGGTATTTTAAAAATTTCACAGAATTCTTCATCTGCATTTACAGTTTCTGAAGATACTACTTTCGACGATGGTTTTTTCCCCGATTTTACAGTTTCTTCATAAAAACTGTAAAAATTCGTCAGTTCCTGCTGAATTATCTTATTTGATACAAATGTCCCGTTTCCATGTATCCTATATATATAATTTTCTTCCTCCAGTTTTTTTAATGCCTGTCTTACTGTAGCCCTGCTCACTTTAAATATGGATGCCATATCCCTTTCAGTCGGCAGGCTGTCTCCTTCAAGAAGTTCTTCGTTTCTTATCCTGTTTTTAAAATGTTCATATATCTGATAATATAAAGGCACACTTGCTATTTTATTATTACTACTCATTGATATTCCTCTCCTAAATCAGTAATCAGTAATTTTTTTAATATTCTGTCAGATTTCCTTTTGATATAGTTCCCTTAACTTCATATTCACTATTAAAATATGTCATATCTGCAACATACCCTTCCTTTATATATCCATATCTATCTTCTACAGATATTGCCTGAGCCGGATACGATGTAGCCATTCTCAGGGCTTCTTCAAGGGAGACATGTACATGATTCACAAGATTCTTTACTCCTTCTATCATTACAAGTGCTGACCCACCTAATGTCCCTGATGGAGAGTAGCATTTTCCGTTTTTATATTTTACAAGATTTCCTTCAAATACAAATTCCTTCATGTCAGTAGTTCCTGCCGGACTTACTGCATCCGTCACAAGATATAGCCTCTCCTTCAATATTTTCTTTGCAATTTCTGCTGATGCATAGTCCATATGGAAACCGTCTATTATAATACCGCATCTAGTCGTATCATTATTAAACAGGAACCCTATAACCCCAGGATTTCTTGACTCCAGAGGACTCATTGCGTTATATAGGTGAGTCGCTCCGTTGAAGTAATCCTTCTTTTCCATACATTCTTCATATGTAGCATTTGTATGACCTACCGATATATTAACTCCAGATTCTTTAAGTTTCTTCAGATGACTTACCTGAGCTTTTTCTGGTGCAATAGTAATTATCTTTGTAACTTCAGACCCATAGGAAGCTATTTTATCTATTATCTCATCAGAAAGGACTCTTATGTACTCAGGTCTATGTATCCCCTTTCTTTCCACACTTATATAAGGGCCTTCTATATGTAATCCCAGTACTCCTACTTCTTCCTTATTTTCATAATTTTTTATTAGTTCCAGAGCCTTTTCAATTTTTTCATCCGGTGAAGTAATCAGTGTAGGTAAAAAAGAAGTACAGCCAAATTTCTTATTTGTTTCATTCATTATTTCCAATGCCTTTACAGAAATATCATCATTAAACAGTACTCCTCCACAACCATTGAGCTGTAAATCTATAAATCCTGGAGAAAGTATCATTCCACCGATATCCAGGATTTCATGATTTTCTTTATCCTCTAATGTGAGCATTTCTTCCTTTAGTATTTTTTTTATTATTTTATCTTCTATAATTACAGTATTTTCAGTTATAAATTCCTCACCATTAAAAATATTTGCATTTTTTATAATCATTTATTTCACCTAACTAAAGACCTTTCTTTAAAGATATTAATTTTTCCCTATATTTTTCCAAATCCAGATTTTCAGCCTCTATTTCTTTAAAATATCTGTATGTTTTAACTTTTATATCAGAAACGGCACTTTCATCTACTACTAAAACTGCCTTTTCATGAAGCTGTAACGCTGATACTGTCCACAGATGATTTATTCCACCTTCTATCCCATGATACACTGCCCTTGCCTTCTTATATCCATCTGCCAGTATCATTATTTCCTTTGAATCCATCAGTGTTCCTACTCCTACTGTCAATGCAAGTTTCGGAACCTTTTCCACATCATTATCAAAAAATCTGGAATTTGCCAGTATCGTATCATAAGTAAGTTCCTTATCCCTAGTCCTTGATGAAAGTGAGGAGCCAGGTTCATTAAAGGCTATATGACCATCTTCTCCTACTCCTCCCATGAAAAGTCTTATTCCTCCTACACTCTTAATCTTATCTTCATATCTATGGCATTCTTCTTCAAGATCTGCTGCAAGTCCGTCTAATATATTTATATTTTCTTTTTTTATATCTATATGATTAAAAAAGTTCTCATGCATGAAGTAATGATAGCTCTGCTCATGTTCGGGAGAAAGCCCTACATATTCATCCATATTGAATGTTATTATATTTTCAAAGGAAATTATTCCTTCATTGTATAAATTTATGAGTTCCCTGTATGTACCTAACGGTGTAGAACCTGTCGGAAGTCCTAAAACAAAAGGTCTTTCTGCTGTAGGGTTAAATCTCAATATTTTTTTTGCAATCTGATATGCACTCCATTTTCCTATTTCTTCCTTATTTTTTAATATTATGACTCTCATAATACCTCCTTTCTAATTTCAATCTTTTACCATATGTATATATATTTTACCCCATTTTTACATAAAAAGAAATAATTAAAATGGAATTATCCTAAAATTATATTTTTCCTTCTTAACATGCTATGTTAAACTTCATTTCTAATTTTAAAATAATTCC
>JBHACQ010000153.1:0-3790 GCA_041854625.1 Leptotrichia sp.
AGATACTTGGGGTCCCCCCAGGGAAAATCGGTCGCCGCCAGACTCTTCAATGTGTGTCTCCGTAGCTCAGCCGGTTAGAGCATTTGGCTGTTAACCAAAGGGTCGTTGGTTCGAGTCCAACCGGGGACGCCATTTTTTTATGAAGCTCCTACGAATGGGAAGTATTACGTGGGTGACATGCGGAAGGGGCACCTACATAACTTGACGGGATATATGTAGCTATATCTCTTTTTTTTATTTATTGGGAAAGTAAATTTACATTTTTTATTTTATTTTCTAGAAATACTTCATTTTTTTGAATTTATTTGTTATAATTAATATAAAGTTTGGGGAAAATCAGGATAAGAAAGGAGTTTTTTGTGAAGGAATTGATAGTTGAAATAAAGAATGAGCAGGGACTTCATACAAGACCTGTAAAGCTTATTGTCCAGACAGTAAGAAAATATTCCTCAAAATTACACGTCAGGCGGATTGATTCCACTTCTGCCGATACAGAGTGTGTGTCAGGTGATGATTTGCTAGGATTACTTTCATTGGCTGTATTAAAGGGTGAAAAGCTGCTTTTAGCTGCAAACGGTAAGGATGAAAAAGATGAAGAAGAAATGCTGAAAGAGTTATTTAATCTTATTGAAATAAAAAAATTTGGGGAAGAATAAACATTATAACTATATTGCGATCAAGGAGACTGAAATGAGTGAATTAGACAACAAATTATTTGAAGAAATGCTGAATGACTATTTACCTGAAGAAAAAAAGTCAGGAGATGTAATTGAAGGGATAATTACTAGAAAAGATATGGATTTTGCATATCTGGATTTATCAGGAAAACAGGAAGGAAGAATTCTGATACGTGAAGTAGAGGATTTTAATATTGGTGATAAGATTGAAGTCAAGGTTTTGAGAAGTGATGAAGATTTTATAATTGTATCTAAATTTTTACTTGACAAGGCAAAAGAATTTGCTTCATATGAGGTTGATGAAATTGTAACAGGGAACATATTGAAAAAAATAAAGGGAGGTTATTCTGTTAGAGTCGGTAAGAATGAAGCGTTTTTACCTTTCTCGCTTGCAAGCCTGGAAAAGGATAAAGATTATACAGGTGAGAAATTTAAGTTCATAATTAAGGAAAAGAACAGAAATAGTATTACAGTTTCACGTACAGATTTAGTAAAGAAGGAAGAACTGGACTATTTCAACTCTATTAATGTAGGGGATACTGTAAAGGGAAGTGTAAAGGAAGTTCTGGATTTTGGAGTAATTTTAAATTTAGGTCCTACTACAGGATTTGTACATATTTCTGAAGTATCATGGGATCAGGTAGAAGATCTGGTGGAAAAATTTGGTATAAAAGATGAAGTTAGTGCTAAAGTCATAGAAAAGGACGATGAAAAAAGAAAAATAAAATTAAGTATAAAGCAGTTGGAAGAAGATCCTTGGAATGTATTTTCAGCTAGTCATAAGGAAGGGGATATTTTAAAGGTTGTAATTAAGGAGATACTTGACTTTGGATTAATAGTGGAGTCTGAAAGAAATAGAGGATTTATACATATTTCTGAACTTGCATGGCATAATTCATCTAAGGCCATTAAGGAATATGAAGTTGGTAATGAAATTAATGCAAAGATAATTTCAATTGACAATGAAAAGAAAAATGTAAAGCTAAGTATAAAGCAGCTTACTGAAAATCCATGGGACAGTGTCAAGGAGAAATACAACATTGGTGATATTTTTGAAAAACCTGTTTCTGAAGTCTTTGAATTCGGGCTGTTAATTGAAATGGAAAAGGATGTTGAAGGACTGCTGCATGTATCAGATTTATCTTATAGACGAATTTTAAACTTACCTTCCAAGTACAGCAAGGGGGATATTGTAAAGTTTAAGATTGTCAGCTTTAATGATGAAAAAAATAGGCTTTCATTGAGTTCAAAGGCACTGCTTGATGATATATGGGAAAATATAGATAATGTCTACAATATAGGAGATGTCTTAAAAGGTAAAGTCATCAATGTTCAGGAATATGGGATATTTGTTGAAATTAGTGAAGGAATGGAAGTATTTATCCATAAGAATGAGTTTTCATGGGAAAGGAATGTCCATAAGGAATATGTAGTTGGAGATGAGGTAGAATTTAAGATAATTAACATTGATAAGCCTGAAAAGAAAATAGGAGGAAGTATCAAGCAGCTGACAGTGTCTCCATGGAAGGAAGCAGCTGAACAGTATAAGAAGGGAAATAAGGTAAAAGTACCTATTACTGAAATACATGATAATTTTGTCCTAGTAAAATTAACTGACAGGTTTAACGGAATGATTCCTAAAAAAGAGCTTACCGAAGATTTCTTAAAGGACATTACAGAAAGATTTGCAGTTGGAGATGAAGTAGAAGCAATAATTACAGAATTTAATGAAAAGAAAAAATCAATAGTTCTTTCTGTGAAGAAAATAAAGGAAATGGAAGAAGGAAGAGAACTGGAAGAATTAATGAAGAAATACGGAGTATAGAAGTTTTATAAGAAATTATATAAATTCCTCTTTAAAGCGTTATGTAAGATACAGAAACTTTAAAGGGGAATTTTTGATATTACAGTTATTGATATTTTAATTATCATAGCATAGAAATTTTAAACACAAATTTTATCATTATGGTATAATATAATAGTCAAATACAAAAAGAGAGGTAAAAAAATGGATAAAATAAGAGGTTACTATAACAGGTTTAAAATAATGAATCCTAAAAATACAGAACTGAAGCTGGGAATAATTATATTTTTTATATTTATAGCTATTTTAAAGGGAATAAGAAATATCCAGTTTTCATGGGAACTGCTGATTTCTCTTGGGGTGTTCATAGTTTCAATGACATTCCATGAAGTGGCACATGGATATACAGCTTACATATTCGGGGATGATACAGCAAAACGTGCAGGGAGGATAACATTAAATCCTCTAAAACATTTAGATATAGCAGGACTTATACTTCCCCTGCTTATACTACTTAGCGGCTCAAAATTCTTAATAGGGTGGGCAAAACCTGTACCTGTTAATTTTTATAGACTGAAACCTGAAAGGCTGGGCTCCTTCTTTGTAGCAATAGCAGGTATTGTGGTAAATATGCTGATTGCATTTATTGCTCTAGTTTTTATAAGACTTTTAGGAAATAGATTAGATATTAGTGGACTGCCGATGACTATTTTAATTTATTTATATTTAATAAACCTTCTTCTGGCATTTTTTAATCTGATTCCCATTACTCCCCTTGATGGAGGAAGGATAGTGTACTCCGTGTCAGGAAAAAAAGTAAGGGATTTCTATGATAGACTGGAAAAATATGGGATACTTATTGTCTTTCTAATAGTGTATACAGGAATTTTTTCTAATGTATTCGGGTATATATTTAACTTTTTTATAGATTTGACAGGGCTGCATATGGGAGTAGTGCTGAAGTAATAAAGAAAAGGAATTATGTCTGAAGGGAATCATGGAATTAAAAGGGATATTAAGCTTTTAAAATAATTAGCTTGAAAAATAAACTAAGAAAAGAAGGTAGAACTGTGAAAACAATAGAAAAGGAAGCCATCATTGAATTTGAAGAGAAGAAATCAAAATTTATAGGATATATAAAACCAGTGTCTACAGTGGCTGAAGCGGAGAAATTTATTAAGGGGATAAAAGATATACATCCTCCCGCCCCCAGTTTTATCCCGCCAAAATATCTGGTGGCAACTATCGCAACATTATATATGTCCAGAATATTAAATATTTCTGCCATAGGTTTTCCAGCTGTATTGGC
>JBHACQ010000154.1:0-4676 GCA_041854625.1 Leptotrichia sp.
AAAGAAAGTTCAGGAAAACTTGAAAATCAACATAATAAAAGTATCTCCATTTCTAGTAGAAGATGATATGAAAAAATTAGATAACTATTTTAATGATAAAAAGGAAAAAAGAATAGATATAGATAAATTAATACCTGTAATAGCGAAATTTTCTGAAATAAAGGATAAAGACAAATTAAGAGAGGAACTTGAAAATATAATAAATCATAGAGGGGATATATTTGATGAAGATAGGAAGAATTTAGCTATAGAGGAACTTTTTAATAATGAGAATGTATCATATATTGAAAAAAGGATAGAGAAATGGGAGGAGGTAATTGATGAAGGAGTAAAAATTTTATTTAAAAAAGGAAAGGTAAGCATGGAGTATTCAGAAGATATTAAATTCCTGATAAGAAATTTTGGTTCTTATATGGTGATAACAAAAGATATTGCAATACCTCATGCTGAGTCAAGTGAAAATGTATATGGAAGTGGTGTTGCTACTGTAGTTTTAAAACACAGGGTAAAATTTCCTGGAAATAAGAATGTAAAGATTCTATTTTTTCTTTCTTCCAAGGAAAAAAAAGATAATCTGAAAATAATAGAAAAAATATTAATAATACTGGAAAAGTTTTCAGATAAATTAACCAAAGTAAAAGATGAGAAAAAGCTTTTAAACTTATTAGCAGAAATTAAAATTGAGGTGAAGGACAATGGAAAAGATAAGCAGTAGGCTGATAAATCTTAATTTAAAAGCTGATACATGGGAAGAGGCACTGATGAAAGGAGGTGGAGTCCTGTTAGAAGAGGGATATATAGAAGACCGGTATATTGAAACACTTATTGAAATCACTAAAAAAGAAGGTCCGTATTATATAATAACTAAAGGGATAGCAATTCCCCATGTAAGACCGGATGAAGGAGTAAAAAAGCCAGGCTTCAGTTTTATGAGGCTTGAAAAAGGGGTTAATTTTGGAAGTAAGGAGAATGATCCTGTAAAATATATGATATTTCTAATGTCAAAGACATCAGAGGAACATATTGACCTTATAAATTTAATAATAAATATAATAGAAGATAGGGAGTTTTTTAGGCTGGTTGAAGAAAATTCAGGGAATAATCAGGAAAATATCAGAATAATAGAAAACTATATAAACAGGATAGGAGAGTGTTTATCATGAAAAGAGGATTAGTAGTATGTAGAACAGGAATGGGAAGCAGTATGATGCTTAGAATAAAGCTGGAACAGGTTATCAGTGAGAATAAGTTTCCTATAGAACTGGAACATGATGTTTTAAGTGCAATAAACAATTATGATGTTGATTTTGTCGTTACAATGTCTGACCTGGTTGAACAGATAAAAAATGAAGTTAAGTATGTCATAGGAATTGATGATTTAATAAACAAGAATGAAATGAAGGAAAAACTGGAGAAATACCTGAATAGATAAGTTATGTAAATAAGATGTAAGGAGTGATAGATATGGAATTAATGAAAATAGTAGTGTTTGATTTGTTAGGTTCTGCTCCTATTTTAGTAGGGTTAATGGCACTTTTAGGACTTTCATTACAGAAAAAGTCACCGGAAAAAATTATAACGGGAACACTGAAAGCAATAGTAGGATTTCTGATTTTTGCAGGTGGCTCAGGGATAGCTGTATCAGCATTGAATAATTTTCAGGAACTGTTTGCAAAAGGCTTCGGGCTTAAAGGGGTACTTCCTTTGGCAGAAGCTGTAACTGCACTTGCTCAGACAAAGTTTGCTACAGTTGTGGCACTGGTTATGGTTCTTGGTTTCCTTTGTAATTTACTGGTAGCAAGATTTACTAAATTTAAATATATCTTCCTGACAGGACAGCATAATCTGTATCTGGCTGCATTACTGACAATAATATTCAAGGCACTGAATTTTAGTGATACCGTAACTATAATTTTAGGTGGAATTATACTTGGATTGGCAGCTGCCCTGTATCCTGCATTGGCACAGCCATACATGAGAAAAGTTACTGGAGGAGATGATATAGCTATGGGACATTACGTAACAATAGCTTATGCATTGTCAGGATGGTTAGGCGGGAAAATAGGAAATCCTGAGGAAAGCACAGAAAAACTCAGATTACCTGGATGGCTGTCAATATTTAAAGATTATATAGTATCTGTCAGCTTGTCTATAATAATATTTTTCTATATAGCGGCATTTGCAGCTGGGAAGCAGGAAGTAGAAACTCTATCAGGGGGAGTGAGCTGGTTTGTATATCCATTATTTCAGTCATTAACTTTTACTGCTGCCCTGTATATTATAATAACAGGAGTGAGAATGCTCTTAGGGGAAATAGTTCCAGCTTTTGTAGGAATATCTGAAAAACTTATACCTAATGCAAAACCTGCTCTGGACTGTCCTGTTGTATTTCCTTATGCTCCTACAGCAACAGTTGTAGGATTTCTGTCAGCTTATCTGGGTGGTCTTTTATGTATGGTAATACTGGCAGTACTTGGAATGACTGTAATCATACCAGTTGCCATCCCTTATTTCTTTATAGGTGCAACTGCAGGTGTATTCGGTAATGCTACAGGAGGATGGAAAGGTGCAGTAGCAGGTGGATTTGTAACAGGAATACTTATAGCAATAGGACCTGCCCTTCTATATCCGATTATGGAAATTATAGGTCTGAAAGGTACAACGTTCCCAGAAACAGATTTTGTTGTATTAGGGCTTACATTGTACTATCTAGGAAAAATGATGGGAAGATAATATGCATGAAAGGAGAAGGATATGGACTATAATCTGAAAATTCTAGAAGAAAAATCTAGAAAATATAGAAAAACGATTATTGAACTTGTCTATAGGGCAAAGGCAGGACATCCGGGCGGATCATTATCCTGTATAGATATATTGAATTATCTTTATAACTGCAAGATTAATCTAAATAATGAGGAAAGGGATAGACTGGTACTGTCTAAGGGACATGTTACACCTGCAATATATTCGGTATTAATGGATTTAGGTCATATAGAAGCAGATGAAATAAACACTTTCAGAAAAATAGATTCTAGGCTTCAGGGACATCCTGACAGGAAAAAGATACCTGAACTGGATGCAAATACAGGACTTCTAGGTCAGGGACTATCCATAGGAATTGGGATGGCATTGGGGAAAAAACTTAAGAAGAGGGAGGAAAGGATATATGTGATTCTAGGAGATGGAGAAATACAGGAAGGGCAGATATGGGAAGGATTGATGAGCGGAAGTCACTATAGACTGGATAACCTTGTAGCGATTCTAGATTATAACAGGTTGTCTTCCAAAGATAATGTTAATAAGATTATGAACCTGGAACCTGTTAAGGATAAAATAAAATCATTTGGATGGCATACTGTTGAAATAGATGGACATGATATAGGACAGATAAAGGATGCAGTAGAAGAATCAGAAAAAGTAAAAGGAAAGCCTGTATTTATAATAGCTAATACAATAAAAGGAAAAGGTGTAGATTTCATGGAAAATAATCCGAAGTGGCATAGTGGAAGCCTGACAGATGAAGAATATGAAAAAGCAATCCAATCCATAGAAAGGGGGATATGACAATGGACAGGCAGTATGTTTCACCTAGAGATCATATAGGAAATATATTAAATGTACTTGCAGAAAAAAATGATAAAATAGTGGTAATAGACAGTGATTTGGCTAGTTCTGTAACAACAAACAAATTTCAGGAAAAAAATAGCGGACGTTTTTTTGAAATGGGTATTGCTGAGCAGAATTCCATGGGAGTGGCAATAGGACTTGCAACAGAAGGATTCATACCATTTTATGTAAATTTTGCCATATTCAGTACAGGAACAGTATGGACTCAGTTAAGACAGGCATGTTACGCTAATCTGAATGTAAAAATAATAGGAACTCATCCAGGAATGGATAATGGACCAGATGGAGCATCACATCATGCATTGGAAGACATTGCATTGACAAGAGTCCTTCCTAATTTAAAAGTATTTAATCCGATAGATATAAATGACTTGAAAAGTGCAATAACAAGAGCTCTGGAAATAGATGGGCCAGTATATATAAGAACTGCAAGGGATATTGTTCCTGAAGTATACCCAGAAGAAGTAGAATATATGGAGGGAACTGCAGATTTACTTGAAAATGATGGAGATGACCTTTTACTTATATTTGAAGGGACTGCAGCAAAACAGGCTTATGATGGATTTGATGTTTTAAGGGAAAAAGGATATAAATGTAAACTGATGAATATAAGAAGTATAAAACCGGTGGACAAAGAAGGTGTAGTAAGGGAGGCAAAAGCTGTCAAAGGAATAATAACAGTTGAAAATCATACAGTTAATGCTGGATTAGGAGGAATTGTATCAGAAATTATAGCAGAAGAAGGAATAGAAATACCTTTAAGAAGGATAGGTGTCCAAGACCAGTTTACTGAATCTGGTAAAACAGAAGATGTAAAAATAAAGTATGGACTGTGTGGAAATGAAATATTAAAAGCTGTAGAAAAATTAAAGTTATAAGGAAAACAAAATAACAAAAAAGAAACTGTTTTAGTATATAGACAGATTATCCCTCTATTTACTTAGACAGTTTCTTTATTTTTTAGCTATTTCTATGTTTAATTCCTATAAATTTGCATAGTTATGATGAACTTTCTGCACATCATCATCATTTTCCAGAAGATCAACCAG
>JBHACQ010000155.1:0-21066 GCA_041854625.1 Leptotrichia sp.
CTAGCTTCCCCCAATATCTCGGCAAATTTATTTTCATCAATTTTTTCCATGAAAACCCCGTTAATAGTTATCCCCTTCTTTTTCAAATCAATATGTAACATAAATTTCCTCCAATTTTATTAAATATATATAAATTATATCTTGAATAACAAACTTCTATATCTTAATCTATCTGAATACATTTTTTATTTGACTTTTCTATAAAAATATATTACATTTCTGATATCAAATCTAAAAACTGTCAGGAGAAAATTTATGGATAATATTTTTAAAAATGTAATAGTCAGAAAAATATACGGTATCATTATGACTTTCTTGGCAATAATAAGTGTTATTATTGCTATTGCTGATTTCAGAAATAAAATCACTATATCTGAGGAACCTCTTTTATTTTTTATTGATATGTCTATTTACCTTATTTTTGCTGCTGATTATCTTGTAAGATTAATAAGGTCTAAGAACAAGCTTGACTTCATAGAGGACAATATCCTTGACTTAATAGCCATTATTCCTTATTATTCTGTATTCAGGCTGTTCAGGATATTTAAGATAAGGAAGTTTTCCAGAATTTCAAGAAAATTAAAGATTTCTAAATTTCATCTAGCTATTCTGAAACTTTATAGGAAATCCAGACATTTCCTGAAATTAAACGGTCTAATATATCTACTCGTCTTTGCTGCAATTGCAATAGCTGTTTCAGCTGTAATTATTGCATATACAGAAAAAGTATCTTATGGAGATGGACTTTGGTGGGCGTTTGTAACTGCAACAACTGTCGGTTATGGAGATATTTCTCCTCATACTTTTATAGGAAGATTTGCTGCATCAATACTTATGCTTGTAGGAATCGGTACTATGGGAATGATTACTGGTACTGTCGCAACCTATTTTTTAAATAGACAAAATGATGTCCTTCCCAATGATAAGCTTGATGAATACATATTAAATTCCCCCAATTACAGTGATATGGAAAAAAGGGAGATTATCAGCTTTATACAGTATATCCGTTCTAAAAGGAAAATAAAATAAAATAAAATACTGTCTGCATAACCGGATAATTTCCATTCTGCTATCAGACAGTACAATCTTACTGTTTACTTACATAACTTCCTGCTCCCCTTACTACTACTGACGGTTTCCCTGATTTTCTTGAAGTTGTCTTATACACTACTTTATTTGATGCTCCTGATATTGAAACAGTTTCAACGGAATCAACGTAAACTGTGTTGCCCGCTCCCCTAATTTCAATGGACGATACTTTTCCCTGTATGGTAAGGGTATTGGATGCTCCATTTATTTCAACCTTCTGACCGTTTAATCTGACTTTCTTTGTATGTCCTGCTCCCTGTATAATATAACTTTCAGATGTCCTGTTTACTGTTCCTGCCCCTTCTTCTGACAAAGTCCCCAGTGAAATTTCTGGAACTTTTATATTAATACTCACTGCTGGCAGTATACTAGAAATTAATATTGTCATTACCAAAACCTTTAAAGTCCTTTTCATAGAATCACATCCTTTAGTCTATCAAAATAAGTTTTTGTTTATTTTAAATAATACTATTTTATACCTATTTTGTCAATAACAGTTAATGGAATTTAAAGATAAAACTATGGTAAAAGACTTATATTATTATGAAAAATAAAATCTTTCGTTTTTAAAAATTAATATATATAAATATATTTTATGTCATTCTTTTCTTTCTGACAGTTTCCCCTATAATTTGTCCAGCACTTCCATTTTCAACATTGTAAAAGCTTTTCCCCTGTGGCTTACACTTTTCTTTTCTTCAGGTGTAGAGTTCCCAAAAGATTTCCCCAGTTCATATGAATAGAATATAGGATCATATCCGAATCCATTAGTTCCTTCCCTCTTATGTAGAATCCTTCCTGACGTCTCTCCCCTGAAAGATTTTACATTTCCATCAGGATAAGCTATACTGACTACTGATACAAAATATGCATTTCTCTTTTCTTCAGGTACATTTTCCATTTCTTTTAACAGTTTATCCATATTTTTTTCATCTGTTGCATCTTCTCCAGAATATCTAGCCGAATAAATTCCGGGATTGCCATCCAGAGCATCTACACATAATCCAGAATCATCTGATATTGTTATAATTCCTTTATATCTGGCAATTTCCAGAGCCTTCTTGGCAGAGTTTTCTTCAAAGGTTTCACCTGTTTCATCTACATCAGGAATATCATTATCATCTAATATGGAAAGCACCTCTATTTCCATTCCATCAGTCAGTTTTTTAAATTCTTCTATCTTTCCTTTATTTTTTGTTGCAAGAAATATTTTCATAACAGCTTCTTTTCCCTTTCAATTATTTTATCTGTATTCTTCAAAATTGTCCTTTATTATTTTATTTACAGTTTCATGTATTTCCTTTTTTTCCTCATTTGATAGTTCATTCAGGTCGACCGGTGTATCAACGACTATCTTTATATTCTTATTTCCTTTTACTTTCAGGCTTTTTCTGCTCTGAACATCGTATGTCCCTATTAAGGAAATTGGAATTATCCTTGCACCGGTGTCTGTTGCCAGCTTAAAGCTCCCTTTTTTAAATTCTCCAACTTCTCCATCCTTACTTCTACTCCCTTCTGGAAATATTACATATGAGTGACCGCTATTGATTTTACCGATGGCTTCTTTCATATCCTTCATTCCCTGACGGGCATTTTTCCTATCTAGAAATATACAGTCAAACCTTCTCATCCAACGTCCTATGAGCGGCCAGTTTTTCATTTCCT
Source organism: Leptotrichia sp. (assembly GCA_041854625.1). Lineage (GTDB taxonomy): Bacteria > Fusobacteriota > Fusobacteriia > Fusobacteriales > Leptotrichiaceae > Leptotrichia_A. The sequence goes on from JBHACQ010000155.1 coordinate 2,755, forward strand.
TCTTTGCAATAAAGGAAAAATCCAGCGGAAGGTATCCCAGAAGAGCCGGTATATCAACATTGCTCTGATGATTTGAAATCAGAATAACCGCTTCTCCTGACTCCTTTATATTTCTAATTTCTTCCTCACAGTTATTCTTATAGATTACTTTAACTTTACTTCCTGAAGCCCATATTAAATTCTTTCCCCAGTTTTTCCCAACTTTACAGACAAATCTGTATGCTTTTTCCCCTTTTACAAATAATAAGTAGGGATATCTGAAAAATAACCCATATATAAAAGTTCCTGCCAGTATAAAATGATAAAATACCGTTCTCAATATTCTTCTCCTTCCCATTCACCATTTTCTTTATATTCTTTTATTTTTGATAAAATTCTGTCCAATGAAAATCCTTGCCTTACAAGATAATGAATCAGCTTATTTTCATCTTTTCCTATATTTCTTTCAATAGCTTTCTGGAGCTTCTTGTCTTCCAGATCTCCACCATTCTCATCTGCAATTACAAGATACGCTTCCTCAATTGTCTCTCTTGAAACTCCTTTCTGTATCAGGTTATAAATAATCCTTTCCTTTCCATATTTTCTGCCAGTTATATAGGATATAGAATAATCCAGGTCATTTATATACCCTAATTCAGATAGTTTAAGGACTGCCTTTTCTGTCATTTTCCTGTTCCGATATTTTTCATCCAGTTTCATCTGGAGTTCTTTCTTAGTCCTGTCTTTAAGGGAAATCAGGAATATCCCTTTTTCAAGAGAAGCCTCATATGAAATATCATCATAGAGGCTTTCAATATCATCATTTACCTTTAAATTATACTTCTGTCTTATTAATGGACTTATATCCATTATTTCCTGATTTGATAGATACAACTTATTCTTCTGTATTTTCTCTATTATCATTCCAACCATTTCTTCACCAGTACATCTTATTTATCATCTTCAGAAGTTTCATCTACTTCTACTGCTGATTCTTCAGTAGAAGGTCTTATCGCCTTAATTACATCATTTTCAATTCTTCCATATAATTCTTTATTTTCTTCCAGCATTTTTTCAACATTTACTCTTCCCTGTCCCAGTCTTTCATCTCCATAGCTAAACCATGCTCCACTTTTTGAAGCAATTCCAAGTTCCAGTGCCACATCAAGAACTTCTCCAATCCTTGATATTCCGCTTCCATACATTATATTGAATTTTGCTTCCTTAAATGGAGGTGCTACTTTATTCTTAGTAACTTTTACAGATACTTCATTTCCTATAACTTCATCCCCCTGTTTTACAGAACCTACTCTCTTTACTTCCATCCTTACTGTAGAAAAGAACTTCAATGCCCTTCCCCCTGATGTAGTTGTCTGTGGTCCAGGTGTAAAGGAGAATCCTCCTATCTTTTCCCTTATCTGATTTATAAATATCATTACCGTATTTGATTTTGAAATGCTCCCTGTCAGCTTTCTTAATGCCTTTGACATCAGCCTTGCCTGAAGTCCCATCTGCTGGTCTCCCATTTCCCCTTCTATTTCTGCCTTAGGAACTAGAGCTGCTACCGAATCTACAACTATGACATCCATAGCTCCACTTCTTACAAGCATATCTGCTATTTCTAAAGCCTGTTCTCCTGTATCAGGCTGAGAAATAAGAAGTTCATCTATATTCACTCCCAATGCCTTAGCATATACCGGATCAAGGGCATGTTCCGCATCTATAAATGCTGCTACTCCTCCTTCTTTCTGAGCTTCAGCTATTACATGAAGAGCCAGTGTAGTTTTTCCTGAAGATTCTGCTCCATATACTTCAATAATCCTTCCTCTCGGAACCCCTCCAAGACCTAATGCCATATCAAGGTTCATACTTCCTGTGGAAATTACCTTTATATTCATTTTCTGGTTTTCTCCAAGCTTCATTATGGCTCCTTCACCATATTCCTTCTGAATCTGTTTCAATGCCAGATCCAGTACCTTCTGTTTTTCTGATAATACATTTTCTTCATTTTCTTCTACTGCTTTTTTTCTAGCCATTTAAATTTTCTCCTGTCTATATTTTAGTTTTATTATATTTCCCCTTTTTCATCTGCCATTTCTATTTATAACATCCTAAATATTCCTGAACTTTCAAAAATAATATTACAAAGCAGACCCTCAATATTTTTTCACCCCTTTCCTTTCCTTATTATACCAAAAATCTTGTAAAATAAAAAGGGTATTTCCCATGAAAAAGGAATAATACCCTTCTTTAATTTATTTAAAATCTGTTATTTCTTTGGTGCAGGTGTCTTTGGTGTAGATGTTGCAGGCTGCTTCATGATTTTTTCCATTTCCTTCAGTAATTCAGCTGCCCCTTTTACTTTCGAGTTAGATGCTTCTTTTACCAGGTTTACTCCTTCTGTCTGTTTCCCCATCAGGAAATACAGCTGTCCTAAGAACATTTTAGCTTCATTATCTTTATCTTCATTTATTGCCTTTTTCAGATATTTTTCAGATAATTCTCCATTACCTGCATTTGCAAAAGTTATTCCCAGTTCCTTATTAAGTCCTTTAGGAACTATTCCTTTTAACTTATTATATGTGGAATTTATATTAGCCGTGTCCTTTTTTGATTCATAAATTGCCAGTAACTTCAAGAGAGATTCTCCATTCTTACTGTCCACACTAACTGATTTCTTTAAATATTCTTCTGCTTTTGCCAGATTGTTTACACCTATGTAGTAAGTTCCCAGCATTCCTAATACTTGAGAATTCTTGTTTTGAGTCTTTGTATTCATTTCCAGTAAATACTTTTCTGCAGTTGCATTATCCTTTTCAGCTAAAGCTATCTGAGATAAGAGAAACCCTGCCGGTAATACTGCATTAGGAGTCTGCTTATAGGAATCCTGTAAATACTTTTTAGCTTTTACTAAATCATTTTTTTCTATAAAATACTGTCCTACGTTATAATTTACTTCAGCCGTAAATTCCTTATCAGCAGATTTCATAGCTTCAGTATATCTGCTCTGTGCTTTCTGGGACATATTATTTTCAAAATAGAAGATTATTAAGCTTGCTACTACATCTACATCTTTTCCCTGTGTCTGTTTATCTGCCCATACAATGTATTCTTCTGCTTCTTTAACATTTTTATTTGAACTTGCTATTGTATGAAGCCACTTTGCTGCTTCTAGTGATTCAGGAGTTAAAGCTGCTCCTTTGTTCCACACTTCCTGTAAATATTTTTTAGCTTTCACAGTGTCTTTTGTCTGTAAATAGTATATTCCCAGATCAAAATTTGCCCTATTTACATATTCCTTTTCTCCAGAAGCTGCAATTTTCTCTAGTACCTTCACTGCTTCACTGATTTTATTTTCTCCTGCCAGCTTCTGTGCATTGGCATAATCTGCTTTCGCATCAGCAAATGTCACCGCACTTGCACATAAGATTGCTACTGTTAATAATATTTTTTTCATTTTTCCTCCTAAAGTTTATTTTCTCAATTCTTCAACTATCTCTGTTTTTGAAGCTGTCTTATCGTCCACATTTTTAATAATTTTTGCAGGCATTCCTGCAACAACTACATTTTCAGGCACATTTTCAGTAACAACTGCTCCTGCTGCAACTACGGACCCTTTACCTATCCTCACTCCTTCAAGGATTACAGCATTTGCTCCTATCACCACATTATCTTCTACTACAACTGGATCTGCCGAAGGTGGTTCAATTACACCTGCAAGTACTGCTCCTGCTCCAATATGACAGTTCTTTCCTACTTTTGCTCTGCCTCCAAGTACAACATTCATATCTATCATTGTAGCCTCACCTATCTCAGCACCGATATTTATGACTGCTCCCATCATTATAACTGCTCTTTCTCCTATTGTCACCTTATCCCTTATGATAGCTCCCGGCTCTATCCTTGCATTTATATTTTTTAGGTCAAGCATAGGAACTCCAGAATTTCTCCTGTCATTTTTAAGATAATAGTTTGTCAGTTTATTATCATCTATAACCTTCTTTACTTCTTCCCAGTCTCCGATAATCATCTTAAATCCATTTTCCCCTATTACTTTGCATAGATGTGGATTCTGAACATCTTCGGCTGTATAGAGTTCTACAGGTGTTGTCTTTTTAGCATTTGCTATAAACTGTATAATTTCTTTTGATTTCTCCAGTTCTGTCATCAATTATATCCTCCATTATTTATTCTTTTATATATTTTATATTATATTTTTCTTTATTTAATCCCTAAAACATCTTTCATCGTATATAAACCTGGCTTCTTCCCTTTCAAATACATTAATGCCTTTACAGCTCCATCTGCAAAAATCCGCCTGGAGAGTGCTTCATGCCTTATTTCAATAATTTCATCATTCCCGGCATATATTACAGTATGCTCTCCGACTATGCTCCCTCCTCTTATTGCATGTACACCTATCTCCTTTTCTTTTCTCTTTCTGTGCCCTTCCCTGCCATAAACTGTCTCATAGTTATCTTCCTGACTTTTTTGGATGATTTCTAACAGAGTATTTGCTGTACCGCTTGGAGCATCTATTTTCCTGTTGTGATGTTTCTCAATAATTTCTATATCAAAGCCCTTAAGAAGCTTAGTTGTATAAGCCGCTATTTCATTCAGAACTGTCACTCCTACAGAGGTATTTGTCGCTTTTATTAAAGGTATCCTATTTGAAGTTTCTATTATTTTTTCAGACTGATCAATTGAATGACCGGTTGTTGCAATTAGTAAAGGAACTTCAGCTTTTTCTGCTGCTTCAAGCACTTCTTCAAGAAGAGTGAAATGAGAAAAATCAATAATTCCTTCATATTCAGCATTTATATCTTTCAGACTTTTAAAGTCACCATTTCCTAACGGATCCACAAATCCTACAAATTCATTTCCGGAATTTATAACTGATTCCTTTACATACTGTGCCATAACTCCTGCACCGTAAATGATTATTTTCATCTTAACTCCTAATTAAATTCACTTTTTTCATTATATTATTCTGTACTTTGTTTACACTTTTGTGTTTCTTATAAAAAACTTTGGGGCTGTTTCTGACATATATTATATATTGTCTTTAAAAACAGGACGGCAAAAAAGCCGCCCTCATTCCTTTATAATATTGGAAATTAAGAACTTCTAACTCCTGTCATAACTAATTTGTCAGGTTTTGCCTTAATTTCTCTTCTTTCTATTAGCTGTTCTGAAGCACCTACTTTAAGAAGTCTTTCAAGTACTTCTACTGTAAATTCTCCATCAGTATCAACAGGATTATTAGCTAGTTCTAGAAATTCCCTATTTTCATCAGTTGGAATTGGACTGTTTACATATTTTATTATCTGTTTCGTATTCTTATCTTCCTTAACAGTTCCCCATAATAAGTCGAAGTTGTCAGATAATTTATCAGAAGGTACTATTGCCTGTGTAGAATGGGCTACTTCTGAAAAATTCCCATACTGGTCCTCATATCCAACAAAAACTTCATAATTCTGGCTGGCATCAACTTCAGTAATATAGTGAGACCCTATTCTTTCATGTCTTGTTATTTTCTTATATTCATCTCCATTTTTAAATAACTTTATAATTATATTATCAACTATATTATTATTTTTAATCAGACTTTCAAAAGTGTCATCCCTTATTTCCCAGTATACAAATAAAGTAGTAGGATTTTTAGGCATTAGAATTACTTCGTCCACAAAATAGGAACTAGGTAAGTAAGCCTTATCAAAATAGATATCTTCTTTTTTTGAATTTCCTTCAAATTCTGTCCCTTTAGCAAACTTAGAACGATTAATTTCTGTTTCAACTTCTCTTCTCTTAATCTGTTCAGCATCTATTTCCTTGTAGTCAAATATAATTTCTTTCTGAAGCCTTTGTCTATTCCCTCTGTGAATTCTTCTTACTACTCTCATTAATTTCCTGTTTGGGTAATTTCTATAATAGCTTCTACTCCTATATGGGAAAAATGTTTCTGTAGCAAAAACCACCTCTTCAACTTTTTCTTCTTCCAAAAATAATTCTTCTCTCACTTTATTACGACCTCCTTCTACTATTTTCATTGCTTCCGTTTCTTCCGGAAATCGAACTTCTTTCTCCAGGGGAATTTCACAACCTTTTGTATCCACTATTGTATTCCTTTTTCTTTTATACCCTCTTTCTTCTAATCTTCTCACCGTTTTTTCCCTGTTGAAATTCAACTCCAGAATAATACCTTCTTCCATGGCAAAATCAATTAATTCTTTAGCCGTCATTTCATCCAAGTATTTCATCTAAGCCTCCAGCATCATACAAATTATACTGTCCTTTATATGATACCATATAAATGAAATAATTTCATCATTTTCTTGTTAAATTTTCCTGAATACGTTTCTTGCTACCTAAAATATCCTGATTTTCTTTTATCTTATGATGCTTTGCTTTCTTTATGGCAGCTTCCCTGGCCATTTTAACAGCTTCTGCCGATGTCGCTTCCAGTATATCTTCACCCAGAATTACAACCTCATCCTGTCTTACTTCTAGAAATCCTCCTTCAAGATAATATGTAGTTTCTGTATTATCCTTTTCCCTTACAAGCATTTCACCTGCTCCAAGAGGTGAAATATAGTTTATATGTCCTGCCAGTATTCCTATATCTCCATTTTCAGTCCTTATTTTTAAAAATATTACCGGTTTTTTAAAGACCATTCCTTCTGGAGTTACAGCTTTTGCAATAAATTCTGTCGCCATATCTAATCCCCGTTTCTATTTTCTATCATCCGTTCATATATCAGTCACTCATAAATTCTCTTGCTTTTGCTACAGCTTCATCTATAGTTCCTACATACAGGAAAGCCTGTTCCGGCAGTTCATCATGCAGTCCTTCCAGAATTTCCTTGAATCCTCTTATTGTCTCCCTTAAAGGTACATATTTCCCCTTCATTCCAGTAAACTGTTCTGCCACTGAAAAAGGCTGTGAAAAAAATCTCTGTATCTTTCTGGCTCTATTTACCATCAGCTTATCCTCTTCATCTAGTTCATCCATTCCAAGTATAGCTATAATATCCTGCAGTTCCTTATACCTCTGTAAGACTTTCTGAGTTTCCCTTGCAACTTTATAATGCTCATTCCCTACTATTTCCGGTTCAAGTATTCTTGATGTTGAATCAAGGGGATCTACTGCAGGGTATATTCCAAGGGATGCTATCTGCCTTGAAAGTACCGTAGTGGCATCCAGATGGGCAAATGTAGTAGCCGGAGCAGGATCTGTCAGATCATCTGCCGGGACATATACTGCCTGCACAGATGTAATTGAACCTGAATTTGTTGAAGTTATCCTTTCCTGAAGAGCTCCCATTTCAGTTGCAAGATTAGGCTGGTATCCCACCGCTGAAGGCATCCTTCCAAGAAGTGCCGATACTTCTGCTCCGGCTTGTGTGAATCTGAATATATTATCAATAAACAGAAGCACATTCTGACCTTCCTTATCTCTAAAATATTCTGCCATAGTGAGTGCTGTAAGGGCTACCCTTAATCTTGCTCCAGGCGGTTCATTCATCTGACCATATACTAGAGAAGTCTTATTTAATACTCCGCTTTCCTTCATCTCATTATACAGATCCCGTCCTTCTCTTGTCCTTTCTCCCACTCCGGCAAATACAGAAAGCCCTCCATGACCTTTAGCTATATTATTTATCAGTTCCTGAATAAGTACTGTCTTTCCTACTCCTGCTCCTCCGAATAGTCCTATTTTCCCACCTTTTAAATATGGAGCCAGGAGATCTACAACTTTTATTCCTGTTTCAAGTATTTCTGTATCTGTACCCTGCTGCTCAAATGACGGAGCTTCCCTATGAATTGACTCTACAATATCTGTTTTCAATAATTCTCCATTATCTACCGTTTCCCCAAGGACATTAAATATTCTTCCCAGAGTCTGCCTTCCTACAGGTACTTGAATAGGTTTCCCGGTATCTATTACTTCCAGCCCTCTTTTAAGACCATCCGTCCCCTTCATTGCCACAGCTCTCACTAGATTATTCCCGTTATGGGAATGAACTTCAGCAACCAGTTTTTCTCCATTTTCATCATATACTTCCAGTGCATTATAAATATCAGGCAACACATCTTCAAATCTGACATCTATTACTGGACCAATTACCTGTACCAGTTTTCCTTTATTAAGCAATTTATTTTACCTCCTTTACTGTGTAATTTTACTTAATACATTTTCAATTCCTGTTGTCTGTACTATGATTATATGCTATTTTAAAGCTTCTGATCCACTTATGATTTCAGTCAGCTCCTGTGTTATTAAAGTCTGTCTTTCCCTATTGTATTGGACAGTCAGCCTTTTTATCATGTCCTCCGCATTATCTCCTGCCTTCTTCATGGCTGACATTCTCGCAGAATGTTCACTGGCAGAATTTTCAAGCAGAGCCTGATATAGCTTTATATTCAGTACTTTCGGAACAAATGAACGGAGAACTTCTTCTTCTGAAGGTTCAAAAATGTATTCTTTTGTGGGAAGACCTTCCTTTTTCTCTATCGGAAGTATCTTCTCTATTTCTATGTTATATTCAATTGCAGAAACAAATCGTGAAAAAATCATATACACTTCATCATAAAAATCATTTAAATAGTATTGTACTATATCCTCACTTATTTTTTTTCCTTTTTCAAACATTGTTTCAGGAATTAGCTGGGTATATTCACTGTCTACAGGTATATTTCTCATCTTACAGTAATCCTTAGCTTTCTTCCCTATTGATATTACTGAAACTTCCTTATCTTCCTTCCTGAATCTCCTTATCATTTCTTCAAGTTTTCTAAAGGTATTTGAATTAAAGCTGCCACACAGCCCCCTGTCAGATGACATTACTACTATCCCTATTTTCCTTATTTCTGATTTACCGTCAAATATTTCATATCTGTTTCCCTTTAAACTTGCCACAAGATTATCAAATGCAACATCTAATGTTTCTGAATATTTTCTAGATCTCAATGTCAGAATCTGAAATTTTTTAAATTTCGTTGAAGAAACTATATTCATTGCATTCGTTATCTGGCTTGTATTTTTTACACTATCTATTCTTTCTTTTATTTCCTTCATATTTGCAGCCATAAAGCTCACCTACCATATATATTCCTGTTTATATACCGTTACGTATTCAGCCAGCTTTTCCTTCATTTCTTCACTCAGATGCTGCTTTTCAGATATATCATCCAGTATACCGCTGCTTTCCCTTAAACTTTCTATAAGATTATGTTCAAAACCTCTTACTTTTTCAGTCGGAATATCATCAAAATAACCATTTGTGACACAGTAGAAGGATACTACCTGTTCTTCTACTTTATATGGATTATACTGGCTCTGTTTCAGCACTTCCATTATTTTAGCCCCTCTGTTCAGCTGATCTCTTGTAGCTTTATCAAGATCTGAACCGAACTGCGTAAATGCCAGAAGTTCATTATACTGGGCAAGTTCCAGCTTCACTTTTGAAGCCACTTGCTTCATTGCCTTAATCTGAGCACTTCCTCCTACCCTCGATACTGAAACACCTGGATTTATAGCAGGTCTGAAACCTGAATTAAACAGATCTGTTTCAAGAAAAATCTGACCATCTGTTATTGAAATTACATTTGTAGGTATGTAGGCTGATATATCTCCCGCCTTTGTTTCAACTATGGGAAGTGCAGTAATAGACCCTCCTCCCAGCTCATCACTTAACTTGGCTGCTCTTTCCAGAAGCCTTGAATGAAGGTAGAACACATCTCCAGGATATGCTTCCCTTCCAGGCGGTCTTCTAAGAAGAAGGGACATTTCTCTGTAAGCTACTGCGTGTTTTGACAGGTCATCATATACTATAAGCACATGCTTCCCCTGTTCCATAAAATATTCCCCCATCGATACTCCTGTATAAGGAGCCAGATATTGAAGTGGAGCTGATTCTGAAGCGGTTGCAGCTACTATTATAGTGTATTCTGCTGCTCCTACTTCTTCAAGCTTTCTGTAAATCTGGGCAACAGTAGATCTTTTCTGCCCTATAGCCACATAAATACAGATTACATCATTATTTTTCTGATTTATTATTGCATCTATTGCAATCGCAGTTTTACCTGTCTGCCTGTCTCCTATAATTAATTCTCTTTGACCTTTTCCTATAGGAAACATACCGTCGATTGCCTTTATTCCAGTTTGAAGTGGTTCACTTACAGGTTTTCTATCAATTATTCCATAAGCAGGTCTTTCCATCTTCATATATTTATCAGCATGTATGCTCCCTTTTCCATCTATTGGATGCCCTAAAGCATTTACCACTCTTCCCAGTAGCTCTTTACCTGCTGGAACCTCTACAACTTTTCTGGTGCTTCTTACTATGCCTCCTTCTTTTATCCCTCTAGATTCACCAAAAATTACTGCTCCGATATTATCTTCTTCCAGATTCAACGCCATCCCCATTACATTATTTTCAAATTCCAGAAGTTCTCCTGACATTACTTTGCTTAATCCATATATCCTGACAATACCGTCTCCAACTTCAAGTACTGTCCCTGTATCTGCTATATCTAAAGACTTACTGTAATTTTCTATTTCTGTCCGTATTATTTTACTTACTTCTTCAGGTTTTATTCTCAAAAGAAACACCTCTTATTCTAAAATATTTTTTTTATGTTTTCAATCTGGCTTTTTATTGAGCCGTCAATAATTTCATTCCCTATCTTTAAGACTCCTCCCCCAATTAAACTGTCATTAGTTATGAGCTTTAAGACAATCTTCTTTTTATATTTCTTCTCCAGCTTCCCTATCAGTTTTTCTTTCTGAACTTCAGATAGTTCCTTTGCAAATTCGGCTATTACAGGTAATTTCCCATTTTCTTCATAATAAATCTTCAGAAATTCTTCCTTTATTCCCTGAACTAGAGGAAACCTTCCTTTCTTTACTATGTATTTTACTATGTCACATTCCCTGCTCCCTGTAAATTTAAAAGATTTTTCTATAAACTTCTCCTTTTCTTCAAATTTTACTGAGGGATCCGATAAAAATCTCTTAAATTCTTCATCTCCTTCATAATTTTCTGATAAGATATTTAGAACTTCACGAATTTCTCCAATCCTATCTAAAGATTTAGATATACTATAAATGGCTGTTGCATATCTTCTGGAAATTTCTCCTTTATCCATCTGTTAATCTCCTATTTCATTAATAAAATTATCAATTATTATGTCCTGTTTATCCCTAATGTTTTCCCTTATAATTTTTTCAGCAAGTTCTACAGCCATTTCCCCCACTTCCTTCTGAAGTTCAAATTTAGCATTCTGCCTCATTTTCTCTATATCCGCTTCTGCTTTCATCATCATTCTCTCCCTGTTATTCATAGCAGAAGACACTATCTGATCCTTTCTTTCATCAGCCTGCTTTTCAGCTTTTATAAGTATTTCATTGGCTCTTCTCTTAGACTCCTTCTTCAGCCTTTCCATTATTTTTTTCTGTTCTTCAAGTTTTTTCTTTTCTTCTTCTACAATTTCTATTTCAGATAATGCAAGATGTTTTCTTTCCTCCAGTACATTTCCAATCTTCTTTGCAAAGACTCTCCAAAAAAAATAGACTAACACTAAAAAATTAATAATCTGAATTGCCATCGTAAAGTCTATACTTATTAAATTTGCACCTTCCGACATTTTTTCACTCCTTATTCCTTATTTTCCTTAATGCTACTTCTTTAAGAATATTAGCAGGAATGAAATTACTAAGGCATATATTCCTGTAGATTCTGTTATTGCCAATCCTGTGATAAGTGTCTGCATAATATCCTGCTTGGCTTCTGGCTGCCTCGAAATTGCTTCAACTGCATAACCAGTTGCAATTCCCTGACCAAGTCCTGCTCCTATTCCTCCTAATGCTGCTATTCCTGCTCCCAGTAATGCTGCTGCCTGTACTATACCTTCCATATTTTTTCCTCCTAAAAATTAATATATTTTTATCTTAACTATCTTAGCTTCTCATTTAAAATATTACTTCCTCATTTTTTCATCCCTATTCATATTACTATTCATCATCTTCATGTCCCAGAACTTCTGCCACATATACAGATGAAAGCATCGTAAATACAAATGCCTGTATTATTCCAACAAAACCATCTAAATAAAGCTGTAAAATCATAGGCCATCCTACAGAAAAAGAAAAATTCCCTTGAAGCATATTGTTTGTCCACAACTGTATCAGCCCCTTTCCTGCAAGGCTGTATAGAAGACCTCCTATTACAAGTCCTGCAAGCATATTTCCAAATAACCTCATAGAGGTATTCAGTACCTTTGAAATTTCTCCTACAATATTTATAGGTAACATGAACCATGCAGGATGCATAAGAGTTTTCAGATATCCTATTATTCCTCCTTTTTTTATTCCTATTGATATAAATAATACTGCGACTGTAATAGATAATCCTATTGCTGTGTTCGGATCAGCTGTCGGTGTCCTGAAAAAATGCTTAACGCTGTATCCTTCTGCCGTCCTTGTTACTGTTATAATAAAAGGAAACAGGAATAAACTTAAATTGGAAAACAGGATAAAAGAAAACAATGCTGCAAAGAATGGAATAAATTTTTTCTTATACTTTCCATAAGTCGCTAAAAACATATTTTCTATAAAATGATAATATTCCTCCAGTATAATCTGCATTTTCCCAGGATTCGTAACACTCATATCCTTTACTCCCTTTTTTACTATAACTACTATAAACAGCATAATAGCCCATGTATTTAAAACTGTCTGGCTCAGCCTAAATCTGAAATTTCCCACTATAATATTATAGTAATGTGGTGCTTCAACTAGACCATGAGGCATCTCAAATTTTACTGGCAGGAAACTTGTAACTAAAGCCATCAATATATTTACTATTAACATTAAAAATAATAGAAATAATATGGAAACAGTCAGTTTTTTCCCCATCTTCTCATCTCCTTTCCTTTTTAAATTAAGTACATGTCATATTCCTGTCACTTATTATACTCCTATCATTTTTTTTTTGCAAATTTTTTTACCTTCTGATTTATAAAAAGGGAAATCTTAAAGACTATAAACCCTAAGCCGGTAAAAATTATATTCATCACAGTTTTTTCTGGAAATTTTTTTTGAGTAATGAATATAACAAGAAACATTCCTGAAGCAAATATTCCCATTCTGATAATATATCCAAAAAAAGTTCTTCCTTTAGAATTTTCCTTTATATAGATAATTCTATAAGCTTCCCTTACCATGAGTAATGTATTTATCAGCGAAAAAATTCCACCTACTGGAAATGCCAGATAAAGTTCCGGCATCTTAAATACTATACCGGAAAACATCACTGTTATAATAAGGACTGATGATATCTTGTATACATTCTTTATTTCTCCAGGTAGACTCTTCATATTTTCCTCCTTAAAATTCCTGATATTTAATATTTTTTGTACATTATTTTATATTTGTAATCTGTTTTATTAATGACCAGTATCCTGTAAAAGCACCTATAAATAAAAATATTATAAGTACTACAGGCTTATCTTCATTAAACAGGTATTTTTTCAGGAAAAAATATAGTCCCATCATTAAGACTAACGGACCTACCAATGTATACATCATATTTGCCGCTATAACAAAATATTTCAATAATTTATGGTTCTCTTCCATTTGCTTTTTTTTGGATTCATCATGTCTTCCAAGCTTTTTTTCTAATTCGTATATCTTCCTCTTCCTTTCTTCTGTCATTCCTTCTTTCATTTCTTTTTCAGGCATTTACATTCACTTCCTTTTACCCCTTATTATATAATATTTTTAGAATACCTACCTAATTTTTTTATTACTTGAAGCATATGTTCCTTTTACCTTTTTTTCACTATGAAGAATATCCTGCTTTCTCCAAATTCTGGATTCGATGCCGTATCAAATATTTCAAGCCCGTTATTTTCAGCTATTTCTATCATCCATTCCAGATTATATATGAATTTATACTGCTTATCATTATATTTTCTAAATACGTTATCATCTTCATCCTGCCTTATAAAAAGATCTATTTCTACAAGATGTTCCTTTTCTCCCAGCTGTTCATGTCTCCATATACTCGTATACTCAGGTTCTTCATCTAGAAAAAGCCCGTTTTCAAATATTTCATCAAATATTTCATCAGTAACTGCATCAAATATTAAAAATCCCCCTTTTTTCAAGTTTTCTGAGGATTTTTTTATAAATTTAATGAACTCGTCTTCATTTTTTAGATAATTTACTGTATCAAAATTACAGATTATATAGTCTACCTTTTCAGGATGGACATAATTTATTATATTTTCCTTCTTAAATTTATAACAGCTCTCTTCTAATCCCATATCTTTTACTTTTTTCTCTGCCAGTCTTAACATTGCTTCAGAAATATCAATTCCTGTCACATAATATCCATCCTTCACCAGCCTGTATACAAACTCCCCTGTACCACATCCTAGATCCAGTACAGTACCTTTCTTTTTCACATACTCTCTTAAAAATCTATACCAGCTGTCATAATCTACATGCTTCATAAAAACATCATAAATTTCAGCAAATTCCTTATGCATCTTTTCACCTCTTTCTTTTTCATATATTATCACATCATAAAAAAAATATCCATAAGTAAACCGATTCTAGACAATTATGGTTATAACAGATCAATAAAAAAGGTAAATTTACTTTCCTTAATAATAAAAGAAGCAGTTTAAAACTTGCTTCTTTATACCAGTTATTAATAGGATTCCATATAAACCAGGGAAATTAACCTAGCACTTCCTTTACCTTATCTGAAATCTCTTCCACATATTTATCTACCAGTTCCTGAGTTTCAGCTTCCACCATTACCCTTATGAGAGGTTCTGTACCTGAAGCCCTTACAAGTACTCTTCCTTTTCCGTTTATTTCATCTTCCTTCAATTTTATAAAGTCTGTCAGTTCCTTATTTGTATCCCAGTTCTCCTTTTTCTCTCTGGAAACAGTAATATTTTTCATATCCTGAGGCCACAGCTTTATATCCTTCACCAGTTCATTTAAGGTCTTTCCACTATCAAGTATTGCTGCTACAAGCTGGATTGAAGAAAGTACTCCGTCTCCTGTAGTATTATAGTCAAGCATCAGAATATGTCCGGACTGCTCTCCACCTACATTAAGTCCAAATTCCTTCATTTTTTCAAGGACATATCTATCACCTACATTTGCCCTTATAAGACCTATCCCTTTTTTCTTCAAGATACTTTTCAAATCCCATATTACTTAGAACTGTGGTTACTACCTTATTATTATTCAGTAGTCCCCTTTTCTGCATAGATTGTGCAATAATAGCAATTATAAGGTCTCCGTCAATTATCTTTCCCGTATGGTCCACAGCTATCAGTCTATCTGCATCTCCATCAAAGGCAAGTCCAAGATCCGCATTATATACCTTTACTATTTCCTGAAGAAGTTCGGGATGCGTAGAGCCACAGTTTACATTTATATTTTTTCCGTTAGGTATGTTATTTATTACTATTATATCTGCTCCAAGTCTCTGGTATATTTTAGAGGCAGCCCTGTATGCAGCTCCGTTTGCTGAATCTATTACTATCTTCATCCCTTTAAAATTCCTTTTTACTGTAGAGCTTAGGAAATCAAGATATATTCTCATATCATCTTCAACAAACTTAAACCTTCCCAGATCATCTCCTGAAACCTGGTGCTTTAAAAGTTCATCCCTGTCTTCCATTAACCTTTCCAGCTCTTCTTCTACTTCATCAGGTAATTTATAACCATTTTGACTGAAAATCTTAATTCCATTATCTTTTACAGGGTTATGGGAAGCTGAAATCATAATCCCTGCATCTGCATTTAGTTTTCTCGTGAGGTAGCATACTCCAGGAGTTGGAAGTACTCCTACAAAATCAATATGTACCCCCATAGAATTCAGTCCAGCAGTTAATGCAGACCTAATCATGTACCCTGATATCCTTGTATCTGTACCTAAAATAATTTTAGGTTTCCCCTCTGTCTTTTTATTTTTTTTCAGATAATACCCTAAAGCCAGTCCTAAATTAGTAACCAGATCAATTGTAAGATCCTTATTGGCTTCTCCTCTCATACCATCTGTTCCAAAATACTTTCTTGCCATTTCTCCTCCTACTTCAATAATTGTATATTCCGTTTTTCCCCCTGTATCTCCTGTTTATTGTTTAAATCTGTTCTTCAATATAGATTTGGAAGCCTTTTTTTCAATCTTGTCTGGAATAACAGGAAGTATTATTGAAATTTCTGTCCCTTTTCCTATTTCTGAACTTATTTCTATCTCACCCTTGTGTATTTCAACTATTCTTTTAACAATGGCAAGTCCTAGACCTGTTCCTCCAGTTTCCTTTGTCCTGGAAGCATCTACACGATAGAACCTGTCAAATATTCTTTTAGTATCTTCCTTAGATATTCCTACTCCTTCATCTCTTATGGAAACAACTCCTTTTTCGCCATTTCTCATAACAGATTTTATATATATTCCAGTTCCTTTTTCTGAATATTTTATTGCATTTTCAATTAAAGCCCTTATTGCCTGCTGAAGCAGAGTTGCGTCTGCATTGATTCTATAACTTTCATTAGCTTCCTGATAAAAATTATGGGACTTTACAGAAACTTCAGTATCAGTCTTAATCTGCTGAATGAATTCTGTCATTTCAATTTCTTTAAATTCAGTATTTATCTTTGTTATTTCACCTTTAGCCAGGAACAGTAATTTCTGTACCAGATTCTTCATGTTTTCAGTCTCATTCATAATCGAATCTATCGACTCTTCAAAAATTGCCTCGTCATTATAACGTCTTTTTTTTATTATCTCCGCATATCCTTTTATTATTGCCAGAGGTGTCCTTAGTTCATGTGAAGCATCCGATACGAATTTAGACTGGTTTTCAAAAGATTCTTCAAGACGGTCCAGCATCTGGTTTATAATCTGTGTCAATGTTTTCAGCTCATCATCTGCCTTAGGTACAGTAATCCTCTTATTTAAATCATCCGTAGTTATCTTTTCTGCAGTATTTATTATATTCTTAATAGGTTTTACTATCCTCTTACTCAATAGGATTGACATAATTACTGCTATTACAACACCTGCAAATGTCAGAATCATGGAAAGTATATTTAACCTTTCGTATATCTCCATTTCCTGATTTACATTTTTTAATATATATATATTAAATGTATTGCTCTTTATTTCACGGTTAAGCTTAAAGACATAATACTTATTGTCATCACTTAGTGTTATAAATTTCCCTGTTTCCTCAGTTTCCGAAATTCCATTTTTTTCAATTTCTTCCATAAGGCTATACCCTTCAGATTCATCTGCAATTCCGTCCGTAGAACTTACCGTATTTAATGGAACTGTACTTCCCTGTATTGTTTTTACTTCCATAAGATAAAGATATCCTTTTTCTCCTGGATTAAACGGACGGGCATATGTGATTCTTTTACCGTCAAACCTAGGATTCAGATTCAGAATCATGCTTGAATATTTATCTGAAAACACGGCTATCTTATTTAATTCTTTTTCAATTTCCTCTATTTTTGCTTCTGCTGAAATTTCCAGTGTCTTCTTATTCTCATTCATTAAAGTTATATTCAGCATAAGAGTAAAAATAGTCATTAACGCTAAAAATAGAAGAGCGTAGCTCCAGGCAATACGTCCTCCTAATTTCATTTTTATCATATCTTCTCCTACTTAAAGATAAATCCGATACCTCTTACTGTCTGAATAAATTTTCTTTCATAAGGTTTATCTACTTTATCCCTCAAATATTTTATATAGAGATCCAGGATATTATCATTACCGATATAATCAAATCCCCATACTTCTTCAAGTATTTTATCCCTTGATAAAACTATTCCCTTATTCAGGACAAGAAAGTCTAATAATTCAAATTCCCTTTTAGAGAGGGATATTAAAGTTTCTCCTCTGAACACTTCATAAGTTGAATAATTTATCTTTAAATCTTCAAATTCAAATACTCCCTTATGGTCTACAGTCTTTTTAGTCCTTCTTAGAAGAGCCTTTATTCTTGCAAGCAGTTCCTCATTTGAAAAAGGCTTCGTCATATAGTCATCTGCTCCATAATCAAACCCTACTATCTTGTCACTTATCTCATCTTTTGCCGTAAGCATTATTATAGGAACCTGTGAACCTTCTCTTATTCTTTTACATACTTCCATTCCGCTCATCTTAGGTAACATTACATCTAGCAGAAGGTCATGAAGAGAAGGGAGCCCATGATATTGTAGAAGAACATGGAGAAACTTTTATATTTAACGCAAAGGATTTGTGCACTATAGATTTTATTGATCAGATTATTGAA
>JBHACQ010000156.1:0-3138 GCA_041854625.1 Leptotrichia sp.
AGACTACATCCTGATATTTTGTCAGTAATGCTGCCGTCTTTAATGTTAATTTTTCACTGTAATATGTAATTTTAGCCCCATATTTTTTATTCCATCTTTCAAAAAATTCAATATCATAGGGTTTCGCATCAAAAACTACTATATTCATTCTACATTCCCTCCTACATTTAAATTTCTTCCTTAATTATAGCAGAAAATAAAGTAATAAGCAATTTTTTTCTCAAACTATATTTAATAAAAAAATGCCGTTATTAAAGCATTATCCAGATACAGATAAAGGAAACTGTCTTTTAATATATATACTGTTTCCCAATCTGTAATTATGGATAATATTTTTCCAATTAAACGGCATAATTCTTCCATATTCTAAAAACATTCCATGACTATAGAATTTATTTAACTTTAGCGTATCTTTCTGCTACTGCATCCCAGTTTATTACATTGAAGAATGCTGTAATATAGTCCGGTCTTCTATTCTGATAATTTAAATAATAAGCATGTTCCCATACGTCAATTCCTAAAATAGGAGTTCCTGCTGAACAAGGGCATCCCCCTGACATTAAAGGATTATCCTGATTAGGAGTAGAAGTAACTTTCAGCTTCCCTTCCTTATTTACAATAAGCCACGCCCATCCTGAACCAAATCTTGTGGCAGCGGCCTTTGAAAATTCATCTTTAAATGCATCAAAGCTTCCAAATGTTTCAGCAATTTTATCTGCAAGCTCACCTGTAGGCTGCCCACCAGCATTAGGTCCTATTACTGTAAAATACAGGTTATGATTATAGAATCCTCCACCATTATTCCTTACAGCTCCTCTTATAGATTCAGGTAAGGCATCCAGATTTGAAACAATTTCCTCAATTGTCTTTTCTAAAAATTCTGGGGCATTGTTCTTTAATGCATCATTTAAGTTATTAGTGTACGCAGCATGGTGCTTCCCATAATGAATCTCCATAGTTTTTGTGTCTATATGTGGTTCCAATGCATCAAATGCATAAGGTAATTTCACTTGTTCAAACATTTTATCACTCCTATCAATATTTTATCTTATTTCATTTTAACATACAAATTATTTAAAAGCAAGATTAAATGTTCTGAATTTACAATAACACTACTTAAACAACCCTATTCTTTCACTATATATCCTACACTTCTTACAGTCTTTATAATTTTCTGGCTAAATCCTTTATCTATTTTTGCCCTTAAGAAATTAATATAGACATCAACTATATTACTTTCTGTAATAAAGTCTATATCCCATATTTTTTCTGAAATCATAGTTCTAGTAAGAACTCTGTTCTTATTTCTTAAAAAGTATTCCAATAGCAGGAATTCTTTATTTGTAAGTTCAATTTCCTTACCAGCTCTCTTAACTTCCCTGTTAATAGGATTTAATGTAAGATCATATACTGAAAGAAGTTCAGAATTATTACTGTTTAATTTTTTAGTCAGCATCCTTACAATTGCCTTGATTTTTGCAGAAAGCTCTTCAAGTCTGAAGTCATTAATGATATAGTCATCAGCTCCTTTTAAAAGTGCTTCGGTCTTGGAATATCTGTCATTATTTTCAATTGACAACAGAAGATATCCTTCCTTTTTAAGTTTAATGATATCATCGATTGAATTATGAAAATCATCGAAAGAATTCACATCCGCCATAATTAAGTCTATTGAATCTGTTTTTAGCTCCTCCATAAGTTTTTCCTCTGTGTCTGCTAAAATTACATTAAAACTTAACTCCTTAAATAACTGTCCTACAACTAGTCTTGATTTTTCATTACGATTATAAACTAATATTTTCATTATTCGCTCCTTTCTTTATTTAAATTTTAAATGTTTAATTGCTCAATTAAATTTGTTATAATCCCGTTCATTTTCCTTGAAGCATCAGAGTCAGTAGATACATATGGTGCTCCTGTATCACCTGCTTCAACTATGCTTGAATCCATAGGTATAGAGCCTAGAAAATATGTTCCTGTATCTGATGCCATTTTTTCCGCTCCACCCTTTTTAAATATACGTACCTCTTCCCCACAGCAGGGACAGATAAATCCGCTCATATTTTCTATTATCCCTAATAGCTTCAGGTTTAACAGCCTCGCAAATTTTACACTCCTTTTAGAATCAAGGAGTGAAACATCCTGAGGAGTAGTCACAACCACAGCTTTTGCATCAGGAGCTATATTCTGGGCTATACTTAATGTCTCATCACCTGTACCTGGTGGCAAATCTATTATAAGAAAATCTATTTCCCCCCATTCAATACCTTCCAGCATTTCTGAAATTGCTCCCATTTTTTGTGGACCCCTCCATATTATAGGGTCGTTATCTGGGACAAAAAAACTTAGTGATGAAATAGCTAGATTTTCAGTTATAGGAAGGGGCATTGATATAGAAGGAAGCTTTATTCCTTCTTTTCCAAGCATTAAGGGGACATTTGGACCGTGAAGGTCAGCATCAAGAATTCCTACTTTATATCCTCTCATAGAAAGTCCATAAGCAAGATTAACTGATACTGTAGATTTCCCTACTCCTCCTTTTCCACTCATTACTGCTATTCTATGTTTAATTTTACTCATTTTTTCTGATATCTTTTTCTTTCTTTCTTCCAAATTCACATTTCCGTGCATATTTCCTCCCATTTTAAATAATACTATATCTCATTAGTACCATATACTTGAAAAAAAAACAAGTAATTTTTCTAAAATATACTTTTTTCTCCTTTTATGATATAATGAAAAACGTATATTATTCAGCAAGGAGGTTTCATATGTCCGAATACTTAAGCGATAAGCCCAAATTCCTTATTGTTAAAGATAAAGATGGAAACATAAAAAATGAGCAGGAATTCAAACATAATGAATACGGTGATCCTACCTATTATAAGAAAACAGAAAACGGTAGGATTATTACCGAGTTAGTTTACGAATATAGCTATGATGATTCCGGGCGTAGAGTTTATGTCAAGATAAAGGATATTTTAAAAGATACAGCCACTATCATGGAATACACATATTAAAATATCCAGATGTAACGTAAGTGGGATAATAAAAAATTACTAGCAATTTTAGTTTTCTATTTCTCACTTTTTTAATTATTGTATTTTATATTTTAACACAATATTTCCTAAAAAATCT
>JBHACQ010000157.1:0-12246 GCA_041854625.1 Leptotrichia sp.
AGAGTAGATTTTGTATTGTCGCTTAGAACTCCCATATCATGCATAAATAGTACTAAAGGATATTTTTTGTTCTTATTATAGTTTTTAGGTATATACAAGTTATATTTTAAGGAGATGCCAGTTTCCGGATCCTCAAATACAAGCTGTTTAAAATCTTCAACAATCATTTCTCTGACTTTATTATTTTTCATGAGAGTCTCTCCAGGAAGATATTTTTTTCCAGAAGTAGAAATTACGGTTTTTTTCTGGACAATAGAAATATCCGGTTCAGCCATCTTAAATCCGTCTCCTCGCTGTCCTCTTATACGGAGGACTGCCTTTGCGTCATCTGGAGAAAGTTCGATAATTACATATTTTCCATTTTTATTTCCAACTCCAGTCCTTTTTTCAGCCTTGTTATTAACATATATAGCTGTAATTATCCTGCCGTCTATAGAAAATGTTTCCTTTGAGAGTGAAGAACTTTTTATATTACTGTTAAATTCTATAGCGACTGCAGTCAGCAGAGAGCCCTTTCCTGAAGGTTCTGTTATGGATGTTATATTTTTTATACCTTTCAGGTATGTCGGCTTTTCTGTTCCAAAGGATACTGTAGCCATAAACAGTGTAAATAGCATTAAAACTGATAAATATTTTTTCATTTATCTGACCTCTTTCCTTAAAATTTATATTGTATATATAATTATACCATTAATTTGTGTCAAAATCATGTCAAAAATCTTTAATTTTAGACAATAATATATTTTTCTTCCTAATCATGGTATAATATAAAAAATTGAAATACAGATTATCGGGAATATCCCATCAATCAGGAAAGGTACCATTAAAAATATGAAAATCTGTGAAAATCTAAGAGAATCTATACAAAATAAAGAAAAACAATTCTGAAGCAGAAGGAGAAATTATGAATATAGATATTATAAGGATATTTGCCTTTATTTTTATTGTCATGCTCCATACATTAAATAGGCAGTATGGCTTGAATATATGGATGGGGGGATATGCAGTAATTTCCATTGGAGTGAACCTGTTTATTATGATAAGCGGATATCTTTTACTTGATAAATCAGAGCCGGTAAAGGATTTTTTTCGAAAGAGGTTTTTAAATATACTTCCCTTATTTTTAATATTTAATATTATCTATTATTATCTTAGCAAAATATCCTTAATAAGGAACTTGGAAGGGGAAATGTTTATTGTTCCGCATTTCTGGTATATTTATATGATTTTAGGAATGTATCTGCTGACTCCATGGTTAAGGAAAGTGCTGGCTCATGCAGAAAAGGAGACGATATATGTCATAGTCCTGTGGTTCTTATCTAATATACTGAATCCGTATCTGAAATATTTTAATTTAAGGGATATCCCCTTTTCAAATTTCCCGATATCAGGATTTATGGGATATTACTTACTAGGTTATTATTTTAAGAAATATAGGGACAGGCTGAAAAAAGTTCCTTTTATATACATAGCTGCTGTCTATGTGACAGGTTTTCTGATAAGTGTACTGACAGTAAAATATATATTGAGTACTACTGGAAAAAGGGAAATCTCCTTTTTTGACAAGAATTCCCTTGGAACATTTTTAATGAGTGTTTCCTTCTTTGTTTTCTGGCTGAAGTTTGAATTCAAGAAACGGAACAGAATTGTGAAAATCATAGCTGATTCTACCTACTTTGCCTTCCTGGTTCATCTTATCGTACTGGATATGGCAATTAAGGTAAGTGATGAAATGATTTTTAAGTCTGTAGTGACAATTGTAGGAAGCATAATGGCAGGAATACTGTACAACTACTTAAGTGGCCTGTCTGTTAAAGTCTTAAAAAAAGGCAGTTAGACAATATTTATGAAACATACAATGAAAATATATGCTGAAGGGAAGCTGGAGAATATGGATGAAAGGAAAGCAGATACTCAGGAGTCAGATTTCCATGGAGGAAATATATATAGAATCTTCAGGGAAAAAAATATAAAGGAAATATTGGACTATAGTTCTAACATAAATCCTTATGGGATACCGGATAAACTGAAGGAAGTGTTAATTGAGAACTTAAGTACGCTTGAAAAATATCCTGATCCTGATTATGTTGAACTGAGAGAGAAGATTGCGGAGAAAAATAATGTCAGTATCAGAAATATAGTGCTGGGAAACGGAGCTACAGAAATAATATTCCTCTTCATGAAAATATTAAATCCTAAAAAAATACTGATTATATCACCGACATTTTCCGAATATGAACGGGCAGTAAAAGCAACAGAGGGGTATGGCAAGGGAGAAAATAATAAAAATAATGAGAATGATTTTAAGATTAAGTATTTCAGGCTATCAGAAGAAGAAGAATTTGATTTGAATATGGAAAATCTGATGCATGAGCTGGAAGACGGCTATGATCTTCTCATAATGTGTAATCCTAATAACCCGACGGGAAAATTTCTTAAACTGAAGGAAATGGATAAGATACTGGAAAGATGTAATAACTGCAATATAAAGTTTTTGGTAGATGAAGCTTTTATTGATTTTGTGGAAAATGGGGAAGAAGAAAGCATTATAAATACAAAGAAAGAACGGAAGAACCTGTTTGTAATAAGGGCTTTTACAAAGTTTTTTGCAGTTCCGGGAGTGAGGTTGGGATATGGAGTATATTTTGATGGTAGAATGGAAGATGAAATAAGTGAAAAAAAGGAACCGTGGAGTGTAAATAATATTGCAGAACTTACAGGGAAGACAGTACTGGAAGACAGGGAATATATAGAAAGGACTCTCAGATGGATAAGGAAAGAAAAAGATTATATGTACGGGGAATTACAGTCAATAGATGGTATAAAGCCATATAGGACAGAAGTGAACTTTATTCTGGTAAAAATTGAGGATGGAATGATAAAAAAGGGAATAAATGCAGGCAGGCTGAAGGAAATGATGCTGGAAGAAGGAATACTTATAAGGGATGCCTCTAACTTTAAGTATCTTGATGAAAGTTATTTCAGGCTGGCAATTAAGGATAGGAAAAACAATGATGAGGTAATAGGGATATTGGAAAAATGTCTGGAGGCAGCAATGACAGATGCCGGGACAGTCAGATAAATAGATTGTATGAATAATCATAAAAAATAGTGATTTGACTAAATGGAAATAGTGGATTATACTTATAAGGGAAAGAAATCCATAAGTTATGGAAGACAGATAAACTGAACTGGAGGTGTACCAAAGATGTGGATTGACATGCATATGCATGAAAAGACCTATTCTTCTGACAGTCATCTTTCACTTGAAGAAATAGTATCACGGGCAAAGATACTTGGACTTGATGCAGTCTGTATTACTGACCATGAAAGCAACCAGCTTACAGAAAGGGCGAAAGAGTACTCTGAAGAAGTGGGGTTTCCTATATTAGTAGGATACGAATATTTAACAGATAAGGGAGACATACTGGTATTTGGAGTCAGAGATGTTCCGAAATATCAATGTATGCCGGTGGATAATTTTCTGGAAATGGTTAAGGGTGAAGGTGGAATTGCCATAGCGGCACATCCTTTCCGGAAGAATAACAGGGGCTTGGGAGATTATCTGTATAAAGCAGAAAATCTCTATGGAATAGAATGTCTTAATGGAAGCACTCCTGAAGGGCTGAACAGGATGGCATATGAAATAGCGTTAGAAAGGGGACTTCATACAACGGGAGCAAGTGACTGTCATGTTCCTGAAAAGATAGGACGTTATGCTACAAGCATTCCTGACGGGGTAAAGACAGTGGAGGATCTTGTGAAAGTGTTTAAGAACAAGAAATCAGAAATATTTCCTGGAAAATGGACAGACAAGGGATATGAAAAAGTTGATATTTTAAATTTAGATAGGGAGGATGTATAAGGATGAGTAGAACATTAAGGAAAATGATGGTGCTTTTTATACTGATGTTAGGAGTATTTGTAGGATGTCAGAAAGAAAATGGGAAAGAAGCTCAGAAGGAAGTATCAAAGGAAAGTGGAAAGGAGAAGACTTTAAAAGTTATTGCAGCTTATGATGCAAAGGAGAAGATATTTGAAGAGTTTACCAAGAAAACTGGGATAAAGGTGGAATTTCTAGATATCTCTTCAGGAGAAGTGCTTTCAAAATTGAATGCTGAAGGAGGG
The DNA here is from genome assembly GCA_041854625.1 of Leptotrichia sp. Classification (GTDB taxonomy): domain Bacteria; phylum Fusobacteriota; class Fusobacteriia; order Fusobacteriales; family Leptotrichiaceae; genus Leptotrichia_A. The sequence goes on from JBHACQ010000157.1 coordinate 4,129, forward strand.
AAAATAGGAGCAGATGTATGGTTCGGAGGAGGAGCCGACAGTTTTATAGTGGCAGGTGAAAAAGGATATCTCGAAAACTATATTTCACCTGAAGAGAAAGGAGTAGACCAGAGGTTTATAGGAAATGACTATTGGACAGGAGTTTCCATTGTTACGGCAGGATTTTTGGTAAATACTGATGTACTTCAGAAATTAAAACTGGATGCACCTAAATCATGGCAGGATTTAAAGAATCCTAAATATAAGGATGAACTCATAATGGCAGATCCGGCTGTGTCAGGGACAAATTACGCTGTAGTGTATAATCTCCTACAGTCTATGGGAGAAGAAGAAGGATGGAAATATCTGGAATCAATTAAAGGGAATATTCCTTTTTATGCCCAGAGGGGATCAGAGCCTACAGCAAAAGTTAAAAATGGAGAAATGGCAGTTGGGATAATACCTTTAGGTGGAGATACATATAAGATGGAAAAGGAATTTAAAGTGAAAAATATAATTCCTTCAGATGGACTTCCTTGGGTTCCGGCAGGACTGGCAATCTTCAAGAATTCAGAGAATAAGGATGCTGCCAAAGCATTTGTTGACTGGGCATTATCGAAAGAAGGTCAGGAGTTCCTGAAAACTGCTGCTCCACGTATGATGGTAAGGACAGATGTAGTACCTCCTGCAGAACTGAATGGAATGGATACTTCAAAATTAATGAAGATGGATATAAACGGAATGGGAACGAGAAGGGAAGAAATCTTAAAAACGTGGAAAGAAAAAATGGGTAAATAGATGACAGGATTATTTAAAGAAAAGAAGGAATTATCCCAAAAAATAAAAGTAGGAGGTTCCTTCTTTTTCCTAGAATTAATGGATAAGATACTTTATGTGGCAACAGTTGTACCGGTACTGGTATTTATATTATGGCCGATTGGAGCCCTGTTTATAAGAAGCGTTTTTCCTGAAGGAAAATTTACCTTTGAACTGTATACGGTATTATTTAAGGAAAATCTTCCGGTAATAGTAAATAGTTTATGGGTATGCCTTCTGTCAACGCTGATATCAACGATAACAGGTTTTTTAATAGCTATATATATTTCATATTCATCAAGGTGGGTAAGGAGGGTATTTGGAGGTCTTCTTATGCTTACAATGATTTCTCCACCTTTCGTATCCTCGTTGTCATATATACTTTTATTTGGGAAAAGAGGGTTTGTTACATCCGGAATATTAAATATGAATGTGAATCCATATGGATGGCATGGGATTGTATTTATGCAGTCATTTAGTGAAATTTCTCTGGCGGCACTCATTCTAATGGGCGGACTTTCAACAATACCCTCTTCTGTTATTGAAGCTGCAGGAGATTTAGGCTCAAGGTCAGGGGAGATACTTCGGAGGGTGATACTCCCTTTAATGAAGTCTTCCCTTATAGCAGTATTTTTTATAATATTTGTAAAGAATATAGCAGATTTCGGGACTCCTATTATTGTAGGAGGCAATTTTAAGATGCTTGCAACTGAAGCATACCGTGGGGTTATTTCCTATGGAGAAATTGAGAAGGCTTCAGCCGTGAGTTTCCTTATATTCCTACCTATTATGATTATTTTTTTGATATACAGGAACCAGCTCACAAATTCTAATGTCATGGGGGGATTTTCATCCAAAGGAGGACAGGAAAGGGGAGAAGGATACAGGCTTCCTAGGATGCTGATAATACTGTTTGGAGCTGTAACATTAATTTTTACGTCATACATGATTATACAGTATGCCTCTGTTTTCATATCAGCAATATCAAGTAACAGAGGATTGAAATTCCACTGGACACTGGAACATATTGAGGCTTTCTCCATTACAAAGATACCAAGTCTAATCAGGAGTATAGTGTATTCCCTTATAGCAGGAATTGTGGCAAGTTTTCTGGGAGCCCTTTTTTCATATTATATAGAAAGGAGAAAAATCAGGTTTTCTAAAACTTTAGACTTTATAGGGATGCTTCCTTATATACTTCCTGGCCCTTTTTTCGGGATTGCGTATATACTGGCTTTTCATAATCCGCCGTTAATTTTAACGGGAACCGGTATAATAGTGGTGCTGAACTGCATATTTAGGCAGATTCCTGTGACAGTTAAAGCAGCAAGTGCGAATCTGACTCAGATAAGCACCTTATCTGAAGATGCGGCAAGGGATCAGGGAACACCGAAAGTGGGGGTGTTTTTCCGAGTGGTTCTACCACAGCTTAAGCCGGCACTGGCAGTAGGATTTATTAATACTTTTACAGCTACTATGACAACTGTAGGAGCAATTATTTTTCTTATTACCCCTTCTGCTAAAGTTGCAACTGTAGAACTTTTTAATGTAATCAGGGACGGTGATTATGGAATCGCTGCAGTTATTGCAAGTCTGATTATATTGGTAACATTAAGTATAAATATGCTGTTTTCCATGATTATATTAAAAGAAAGGAATAGAGGGAGGTGAAAATATGTATTTACAGTTACAGGGATTAAGTAAGATATATGATGGAGATGCTGTCGTAGATGACTTCACCCTTAATGTAGGAAAGGGGGAACTTATAAGCATACTTGGACCTAGCGGATGTGGAAAAACTACCACTCTTAGAATGATAGGTGGCTTTGTAAGTCCTACTGAAGGGGAAATTTTTCTTTCGGGAGAAAGGATAACGGATTTTCCGCCGGAAATAAGGCCGGTCAGTACAGTTTTTCAGAATTATGCCCTTTTTCCCCATCTGACAGTCTATGAAAATATAGCCTACGGACTCCGTTATCCGCTGAAGGTCGGGAAAAAACTTGAAAAGCCTGAAAAAATAGAAAGGGTAAGGAAAGTAATGGAACTGGTGAATCTTACAGGGCTTGAAAAAAGGAAGATAGGAGAACTAAGTGGTGGTCAGCAGCAGAGGGTGGCACTGGCAAGATCCCTCATATTGGAACCTAAAGTCCTTCTTCTTGATGAACCTCTTTCTAATATAGATACAAAGCTGAGGGCTACCGTAAGGAGTGAAATCAGAAAAATACAGAAGGCTCTAAATATAACCATGATTCTTGTTACACATGACCAGGAAGAAGCTATGAGCATTTCTGACAGGATAGTTGTCATGAATAAGGGAAGGATAGAGCAGACAGGGACTCCACGGGAAATATACAGGTTTCCTGAATCAGTTTTTGTTGCAGATTTTATAGGGAAGGCAAACATCTTTATAATAGATGGGAAAGAACATGTAGTACGTCCTGAAAATGTAAGACTGTCCTCTGAAAAAATAGAAGGAGAAATCTGGGGAAAAGGAGTAATAACTGGGAAGGAGTATCAGGGAGCATTTGTACAGTATACTTTAAAGAATGAAGATGGGGTAAATATAAACTCTCTTACAATATTCGGGAATCTGGAGTATTCTGAAGGAAATAAGGTATGGTATAATATAAGCAAGGAAGATTTATACAGGATTGACAGGAGGTAGGGCTGTGGGGAAGAAGAATTAACAGTAGAAGATGAATTTGAATTTTTAAATTAAGCAGGGTATATTAAGAATATCTCATAGGTGAAGTTTTAGCTTTGAGGTATTCTAATTTTTATAGCGAATAAGGAGTTTCTAGTTTTTTTACTCATTTTAAAATATAAATTGAAAAAAATCCTTGACAAATTGGAAACATTACTATATAATTAATTTTGTCATTAAGTTATCTGACTTTATGCCTTGGTGGCGAAATCGGTAGACGCACAGGACTTAAAATCCTGTGGAATTTAATTCCGTGCCGGTTCAAGTCCGGCCCGAGGCACCATATTGAAAGATTGAAGTTAGAAATTGTCGCGGGATAGAGCAGTCTGGTAGCTCGTCGGGCTCATAACCCGAAGGTCGTTGGTTCAAATCCGGCTCCCGCCACCAAATGCCTAGATAGCTCAGTTGGCTAGAGCATGCGGTTCATACCCGCAGGGTCGAAGGTTCGAATCCTTTTCTAGGCACCACTACAAAAGCTAAAAAGATATGTTTGCAGTTGTATCAATAGCAGGCATGTCATTATTATATATAATTAAAGGAGAAAGTGAGTCACTTTCTTTTTTTTTGAAATTTTTAAATTGTAAAAATAGGTCAGTTGAGGTATACTTGAAATAATAGAAAATAATAATTTAGAAGGATTGATGAAAATGTCAGAAACAGGTAGGACAGAAAAAGTAAGGGAACGGGATAAGAAAATAGGTTTTTTACTGGTAGTCGCAAGTTTTATATTTTTTGTTGGAACCGTAGTTTATAAGGATATAGAAAAAAATAAGGCAGGCAATGAGGAAAAAGAGAAGAAATATACTATAGAAGATGAAATGGATAAACTGGAAAAAGAGAGCCTAGGTGATATGGAAATTGATAAAATATTGGTGGAAGCTAAGGCGAAGGCAGAGGTAAATTCAGGAGAAGCTGAAAAGATGTTTGAGAGGATAGGAGATTACAGAGGGGAGGCATCCTGCTATCTGGGAAAATACAACTATGACAGAGGAAATATAGCCATGGCAGAAAAAAAACTGTTAAAGGCAGTGCAGCTAGGAAATGCTGATGCACTGTATTTTTTAGGTGAACTTTATTCTGGAAAAGGAAACTACAGGGAAGCTGAAAAATGGTTTCTGAAGGCAGAACAGCAAGGAATTCAGGGTTCTATTGAAAGACTTGAAGAAATGTATAACCGTCTAGGGGAAAAAGATAAAAGAAAGGAAAAACTTGAGATTCTTTCAAATAGAAAGATGACTGCCTATATGTATGAACTGGGAAAAGTGTATATAAGGGAAGGCAAATACAGAGAAGCTGAAGAAATATTCGTAAAATTAACGGAATATGATGTAATAAAGGCTAAAAGCAGGATATCTGATATAAGGGAAATCTTAAAGAATGAAAATAATGAAAAGACGGTTGAGGATAAAATCAGAGGATTAGAAGAAAAAATAGTAAAAAAAGATATAGATATGATCTTTAGGGAAGCTCGGAAACTATACTTCATTAATCCGGAAAAGGCTATAGGATATCTTGAAAAAATCGAAAAACATAAACCGGAAGCAGCAGCATATCTTGCAGAATATTATAGTGATCATTTTGATAGGGAGAATACCCTGAAATGGCTGAAAAATGCAGTAGAAAGGGGAGAAGTATCTTCCATGTATGATCTGGGGAATTTTTACGTTGAAGAAGGAAGATATGAAGAAGCTGAAAAATGGTATCAGGAAGCACTAAAGAAAAAATATATGAGGTCTCTTTTTAAAATAGGAGAAATATATGAAAAGCAGGGGAATAGGAAGGAAGCTGAGAAATGGTATCGGAGAGCTGTTGAAAAAGGTGACAGGGGTGGGATGGAACGGCTGTCAGCAATCTATATGGATGAGGGAAGATATGAAGAAGCTGAAGATCTTCTCATAAAGTCTTCTGAAACAGGTAATTTTGCTGCTATGTTCAAATTAGCTAATAAATACTATTCTGAAGGGAAATATGGAGAAGCTGAGAAAATTTATATGGAACTGTATAGACTGGGAGATAGCGGAAGTATGGTATTTATAGGGGAAGTTAAGGAACTTCAGAAAGATTATGAAGGAGCTGAAAAGTGGTATTTGAAAAGTGCGGAGAGCGGTAATTATAAAGGGATGTATAAGCTGGCAATCCTTTATGACAGGATAAAGGGTGGAAAATATAAGGAAAGGGCAGTAGAATGGTACCAGAGAGCAGCAGGTTCTGGACATGGAATATCCATGTATAATCTTGCTGAAATATACAAGAATGATTTCAATGATCTGGGACTGGCTCAAAAATGGTATATGAAGGCGTTAAAAAGTGGAAGAATGGATGCAAGGGACAGGCTTAAAGAAATAAAGAATAAAGGTTAGGAAGAAAATATGAAAATACTTATAATTAGATTCAGTTCATTTGGAGATGTAGTGTTAACTACACCTGTAATAAGGAGTATAAAGGAGAAATATCCTCATGCTGAAATAGATTTTATCGTCTATGGGACATTCTCGGAAGCTATCTCCTTAAATCCGGATATAAATGAACTCATAATATTTGACAGGAAAAAAAGTAAGGACAGGGACTATATTAAGGAAGTGGTTAAATTGCTGAAGTCTAAGGAATATGACTATGTAATAGATCTTCATTCTAAAATCCTGTCGAGGGTTATAGGCAAAAGTCTGGAAAACAGGAAGACGAAATATTTTAGATATAAAAAAAGAAAATGGTGGAAGACGCTTTTTGTAAAAGCGAAATTGATAACATATAATGCAGACTGTACGATTGTGGAAAGTTATTTCACAGCTTTAAAGAATCTGGGAATAAGTTTTACGGAAGATAACTTGAAGGCAGGAAAAGGAGATGGACTGGAGTTTTATATAAATGAAGAGGAGGAGAAGGAATTTTTAGAAAAATATAAATTGAAAAATATAGAATATATAGTATTGGCACCAGGAGCATCCAAGTTTACAAAAAAATGGCCCTTCTATAATGAACTGGCACATATGATTATTGAAAACACAGACAACAAAATCTTTATAATAGGTGGAGAAGAGGACTATGCTTCTGTTAAAGGAGACAGGGAAGGGAGAATAATAAACCTATGCGGGAAAATTTCCTTCAAGGAAAGTGGTATAATATTAAAATATGCAAGAATGGCAGTTGTGAATGATTCGGGACCTTTTCATATATCAAGGGCACTGAAGACAAAAACTTTTGTATTTTTTGGGCCTACGGATCCCAAGCTATTCAGTTTTGAAAATACGACTTTTCTAATAAGGAATCCTGAATGTCCACCGCATTCATTGTACGGAGATGATAAATTTATCAAGAAATATGAGAACTGTATGAAGGGTATAACCCTAGAAAGCGTGTTTGAAAAAATAAAAAAGGAGATGGATAAGAGTTTATGAAAGATATAAAGATACTGGCGTTTGAAACTTCGTGTGATGAAACTTCGGTAGCAGTAGTTGAAAATGGAAGAAAGGTCTTGAGTAACATAATATCCACTCAGATAGATATACATAAGGAATATGGAGGAGTTGTTCCTGAAATTGCTTCAAGACACCATATTGAAAATATATTGCCTGTACTTACAGAAGCTATGGAGAAAGCGGAATGTAAATTGAAAGATATAGATTATATAGCGGTGACAAATACACCGGGATTGATAGGTTCCCTGCTTGTGGGACTGATGTTTGCAAAGGCATTGAGCTATTCAAATGATATTCCGATGATTCCTGTAAATCATATAGACGGTCATATTTTTTCAAACTTTATTGATAATGATGTAGACTTGCCGGCTGTTTCCCTTATTGTTTCCGGCGGGCATACAGACCTATATTATATAGAAGAAGGAAATAACGGGATAGCTGTTACTTTACTAGGAGAAACACTAGACGATGCAGTTGGAGAAGTATACGACAAGGTGGCAAGGATACTGGGTATGGATTATCCGGGGGGGCCAGAAATAGAAAAACTCGCCTTAAAAGGTGAAAGAGAACTTAAAATAACAAAGCCTCATGTGGGAGGATATAATTTCAGTTTTAGTGGAATAAAAACTTATATAACAAATTATGTAAATAATAAAAAAATGAAAAATGAAGAAGTATCCAAGGAAAATATTGCAAAATCATTACAGGAAGTGATAGCTGAAATACTATCGGAAAAAGTAATGGAAGCAGCAAAAGAAAAAGGGGTAAATACAGTTCTTGTAGCAGGAGGGGTTTCTGCAAATAAAAGACTGAGAAGTAAAATTATGGAAGCTGCAGGAAAGGAAAATATGAAAGTTCATTTCCCTAAGATGGAATACTGTACAGATAATGCAGCAATGATAGGGTGTGCTGCATACTATCAGATAAGAGAAAATGAAAAGAGATGCGAGGAGAAATCTGGTAAATACAGTGTTGATGCTGTTTCGACTAAAAAGAAAAAAAGTACAGATCTGGCATAGGAAAAAAATAAAGTTAAGGATCTGTAAGTACAAAAAATGGAAATCAACTAAAATCTTTGATGTTATTTTAAGTGCATATAAATCTTTATTAAAAGGGGGTTATAATGACATTTCTTTGTTATTTTTTTGAAAATAAAAAAAAGGGTATTGACAAAGGTTGGAGTATTTGATAGAATGTATTCTG
>JBHACQ010000158.1:0-4335 GCA_041854625.1 Leptotrichia sp.
ACAAATGTTATTTTTTCAAATACAAAAATTCAGTTTTCATTAATAAAATTACATATTTTCCCATTTTTATCAATTTTTTTATATAACTTTTTTTCAGTTATAATTTCTTATAATAAAAATATTTTTAATTAGTATAGCCAGTCCTTCCAGTATATTAAAACTGAGGGTAATAATTACCCCCATCTATTAGTCAGTTGTACTTTATATTTCTAAAAAAGTTTCTGTTACAAATATTTTCTTGTATATTCAGGCTACAGGAAGTACTTGTCCCTCTTCAGATACACCTTGTCATGAACTTTCCTCACTACCTTTATAATCCCCTTAAATTGTCTGTCCCCTTCTCCAGAATCAGTGACATATACACTGTACAGTTCGTTTTCTTTTACACTGTTCATATTACCGAATTTCTTGATTCCGGATATTACAGTCATTCCATTTTTCAGATTTCTGTACTTTTCAGAGGATACTGTAATGTTCTTATAATTAAAAATTGACTCTATATCCTTAAATTTCAAAGCTTTTCTTATTAATTTATAGTTTTCCCTTAAAACTGTGTCCTTCAGCATGTTATCAAGCATATTTCTTATTTTCCCTTCTATACCTTCAGGACTCCCATCTTTATTTTTTTCCGGTACAATGAGGTCTCCCAGTCCTTCCTCTATTTCTTCCAGGGAAACAGAGCCGTCAAGTGAAAACTTATCTATCTTTGTTCTTATAAGCCTTGTCATTGTAGCATAAAAACCTGTCTTTTCACCTATATCCCTTACAAGCGACCTTATATATGTTCCACTGCTCACTTCGGCATAGAAGGATATTTTATACGTGTCTCCTTTTTCCATCCTGATTTCCCTTATTGAATAGATATTCACTTTTCTAGGCTTCCTTTCAACTTCAATCCCCTTCCTTGCCAGATTATATAATTTTTCACCGTCAACTTTAATTGCCGAATACATAGGGGGAATCTGCTCTATTTCTCCAAGAAAGCTCCTTACAGTTACTGTAGCCTGTTCTTCAGAAATATTAACTTCACCTTCATACTTTTTCGTTACTTCCCCTTCAGTATCATATGTATCTGTTTCATACCCCAGTTCCAGTTCCACGTAATATTCCTTATCCTTTTTCATAAGGTCGTCAGAAAACTTTGTAGCATTATTCACCATTACAATTAAAAGACCTTCAGCCATAGGATCAAGTGTTCCTGCATGACCTGTCTTATCTGCATTAATCAACCTCTTCAGCTTATTTATCGCCCCAAAGGAAGTAATTCCCCTGCCCTTGTTCAGAAGGACTATCCCATCATCTTTAAATTTACTTCTTAACATTATCAGACACCCCGTTTTCTATATATTTCACTACATAATAGGCGATATAACCTTAAATAATGAGTTCCTTAATTTTCTCCAGAATACTGTCTTTTTAAGATTTTCTTCCCTGATTTCCTCACAATATTCCAGATCCTTATAGAACTGTTCTCTTAGACTTTGACTTATTTCCCTGTTATAGAAAATTGTATTTATTTCATAGTTTATTTCCAGGCTCCTCATATCAAAATTACAAGTTCCCATAGTAGACAGTTCTCCGTCTATTACTATGTCCTTACAATGGATAAATCCTGCCTTGTATCTGTATATCTCTACTCCTGCAAGAAGAAGTTCCCCAAAATAAGTCTCTGCAATCCAGTAAGGAATCTTTTTATCGGGAACCCCTGCAATCATAAGCTTTATCTTTACTCCTGAAAGTGCTGCAATTTTCAGCTGGCTTATAAGGGAAGTATCAGGAATAAAATAAGGACTCTGAATCAGTATTTCCCTCTTAGCCAGGGAAATCATCTTGGAATATGTATATTTCAATGTAGTCCATATCGTATCAGGTCCACTTGAGGAAACCTGCATAAGATAAGAACTTTTGTCAGACTTCTCTTCATGCTCAGTCAGTATCTTTTCAACAGACTCAGAGTCAAAATCCGGCTTCCCGCCACTATTCAGCCAGTCAGTTATAAATATGGCAAGATAATGAAGCACCAGCTTCCCTTCAATTCTTATATTCGTATCCCTCCATGACTTAAATCTGTTTCCACCTGTAATATACTCTTCCCCAAGGTTCATCCCTCCTGTGTGGAGTATCCTGTTGTCTATTATTGTCATTTTTCTGTGATTCCTGTAATTTAACTTTGAAAGAGCAAATTTTATATCAAGAAAATACCTGAATTCTACTCCCACCTTAGCCAGTTCCTTCCTATATTTCTCAGATATCGTACCAAAGGATCCGACTCCATCAAACAGCAGCTTAATCTTAATACCTTCTTCTGCCTTTTTTACCAGTACCTCCTTTATTTTTTCACCCAGCTTGTCAGAACGCCATATAAAATATTCCATATATATGGATTCTTCCGCTTTTTCGAGGTCTTCTATAATGGAGTCGAAAGCTTCCTTTCCTTCATAAAACATCTTATATGAACTATTATTTGTAAGATAGGTTCCCTCAGCATTATACAGAAGTTTCACTATTTCCTTTTCATTTTCAGAAATTTTCATATCCTTCATCAGATTTTCCAGCTCATTGGAATTTACCTTGAATGTATGAAATATCTGTGACGGATCATACTTCAGAAAATTTTCCCTTAGACTGGGCAATTTATTAAAGATACCGGCTCTTTCCCCATTCTGTAAGGAATCTATCCTGTTCTTCCGCCAGTTTATTCCAAATACAAGATACAGGATAAATCCAAGGACCGGAAATACAGTAATAGTAAATATCCATGCCACTATCGTCTCAGGTGATCTCTCTGATACCAGTATGGCAATCAGGAACGCTATATATATGGCAAGATGGACATGTTCTATAGAAACAACCCATATTAATAAACTTTCTAAATTATGAAACATACTTCCTCCTTTAATTTCAGACTTCTTTCCTTTATTTATATAATAACATTTTTAAGTGATATTTTCAATTTATAAAAAAAGAAGATATTGAAACATCTGACATCTCCCTTTTCCAGAAATCCGTCAATTTTAAAATATCTTCTCTGAGTACTAAAAATATATTATTGAAATAAATCCGGCTATTTTATATACGCTATAGCTTCAATTTCAATTAATGCTTCTTTAGGAAGTTTACCTACTTCAAAAGCCGACCTTGCAGGGTATGGAGCTGAAAAATATTCTGCATATACATTATTTACAGCTGCAAAATCTGAAATGTTGTCAAATAACACAAGAGTCTTTACTACATTTGCCATTGAAAGTCCATTATTTTCCAGAATAGCCTTCATATTTTCAAGAGCCTGTCTAGCCTGCCCTTCTGCAGTATCAGAATCAATCGTCTGAGTTTCAGGATTTATTCCCAGCTGCCCTGAAATATACATGTAATCTCCTGCTATTCTAAATGCTGAATAAGGTCCTACTGCCTCAGGTATCTTTTTCATTTTCTACCTCCAAAGTTATTTTTTTATTTCTAATATATTTTAACACATTTTTTCTTATAATCAATAGGTCATTGTAATTTTTTTTTACAATGATAATTTTTTATCTCGAAAGATAATAATTTTTAATCCTTTTTCTGTATTTCTTCACTTTCCTATTTCTCATTATTTTCTTTTAGAAAAGCTGTATTCAAATAATAGTTCATCTAAATTTGATACAGCCTTTCTTATCTTTATCCAGTTTTTTCATTTACGATATTAAAATTTCACAGGGAAAAAATGATAATGAGTTTAGGAAAAACACTCTCTTTTGTATTTTCCTTTAACGAATTAAATTTTTCCCCTCAATAAAATTTTAGTCGTTACAAGATTTTTTGGTACTTTTTGATTTTTCAAAAAGCACATTTGTTTTATTTATTTAACCGGTGCATCTGCTGTCAGCTCTACTAAATGATACCCCCATCCTTCTGCTAATCTGTTATAGTCTATCCTGAAGTTCTTAACTCTCTTATTTACCGGTATTATTTCATATCTGTATGTAAGAGGAACTTCTGCTGCCATAGGAATATAGTATTCCTGCCACTTCTTATAAGCTGCCGCCTTGTATCCGGGCTCTGTCAGTCCTTTTTCTCCTATTACCTCATTCATAAGCTTGTCATTTTCATCTGATACAAATCTGCTATAGTTAAATTTAGATGATCTTCCTGCTGATTCTACCGGATTTAAGTTTGTACCTACTCCCCATGCTGCAAAGAATATATCTATTTCAGGATCATCTGCCTGCACTTTGTCATAGAATGCATTAAATTCTATAAGCCTTCCTGTAGCAAGCACTGCCTTTATCCCTATTTCCTTCCAGTTCTGGATATAGAACTGTGCCAGAGGTTCTGCTATATCTCCTCCTGCCATTG
>JBHACQ010000159.1:0-5045 GCA_041854625.1 Leptotrichia sp.
AATGTATTTTTTCTCTGTATCCATGTCACTTTCTGATTTTCCTTCAGGAAGTTTAATTCTTATGAGATCCATCGGTTCCATTTCAAGGTCAGACTCTATTATAGCTATAGTGTTTGGATGAACTACATCGGTCACTTCATCATTTTTAGTATTAATGAACTTATCTACCTTAAACTGGACAGGATCCCCTTCCGCCCTTACAAGTTCCAGAACATCATCTGCAAATACCCTGTTTCTTATCTGGAGAAGATACTTATTTTCTTTAAGCTTTTCCTTCACATTTGCAACTAGCTGATACGTCTGGCTGTAAGAATGTCCTGTACTGTAGTTCTGATCCTTTTCTGTAGTCTTTCCTAGATAAAATCCTTTAGAATAAAGCCTGTGGCTTATAGTCTGAAGCTCCTCATACCACTTCGGATTATATTCATAGTTTCCTGAATAATATTTTTCTATTGCCTTCCTATACTGTTTTACAACAGTGGAATTATAATAGATGCTCTTCATCCTTCCCTCTATTTTCAAAGAATCTACTCCGGTTTCAATAATCTGATCAATAAAATCTATAGTGCACAAATCCTTTGCGTTAAATATAAAAGTTTCTCCATGTTCTTCTACAATATCATGGGCTCCCTTCTCTTCATGACCTTCTGCTATTACTTTATAGTTCCATCTGCAGTCCTGCGCACATATACCCCTATTTGCATCCCTTGATGTAAAATAATTACTTAAGAGACATCTTCCGGATACTGCCATACACATCGCCCCGTGAATAAAAACTTCTATTTCAATATCAGGAACTTTTTCTTTTATTTCCTTTATTTCCTTTAGTGACATCTCTCTGGCAAGAATAACCCTTTTTGCTCCCATATCCTTCCATGTCTTTACACTTAACCAGTTTGTATTGTTTGCCTGTGTACTCACATGAATAGGTAAATCAGGTGCATGTTCCCTTACAAGCTGAAATACTCCTAAATCTGCCACTATTACAGCATCTGCTCCATATTCATCCAATAGTTTTATAAATGTCGGCATATATTCTATTTCAGAATTATGAGCAAATATATTTAATGTAACATATATCTTTTTACCTAAGCTGTGAACATAGTCAATCGCTTCCCTCAGTTCACTGTTTTTAAAATTTGAAGACATACCCCTTAAATTAAAGGCACTTCCTCCTACGAAGCAGGCATCTGCTCCAAAATGAAAAGCCGTCTTAAGCTTCTCCATATTTCCTGCTGGTGCCAGAAGCTCAACTTTTCTCTGCTGCTTCATTTTTCCTCCTTAAATCTATATAAATATTAATCATTTTAATTTTATTTTATAATCATGTACCTTTAATTTTAAATAAATTACACAACTATGATAATACATTATTCAGGATATTGGTTCATCTTATCATCTTCCATTACAGTTACAAACTGCTGGTAGCTTGGTCTGAATCCAAGAATAATCGTTCCTGTAGGGCCACTCCTATGTTTTCCTATTATCACTTCCACCTTTTCCAGCTCAGATGCTTCAGATGTTCCCTGACTCCCTTTAGAATTCGATGTATACTGCGGTGGTACATTATTACTATCAGCAGGCTGCTGTATATTTTCCTTATTATAATATTTCTCCCTATATAGGAACATTACCATATCCGCATCCTGCTCTATTGCACCCGATTCTCTCAGATCTGACAGTATCGGCCTTTTATCGGTTCTCTGTTCAACACTTCTCGAAAGCTGAGATAATGTAATTATAGGAATATTTAATTCCTTTGCTATTATTTTCAATGATCTTGATATTTCCGATATTTCCTGCTCACGGCTCTTCTTAGAACCGGCTGGAGGATTTATGAGCTGAAGATAGTCAATAAGCATGAAATCCAACTTTCCTTCAGCTTTAAGCCGTCTTGCCACTGCCTTTATTTCGAGTATATTTACACTGGATGAATCTGATATATAAAGAGGAAGTTCAGCAAGCCTTCCCATACCATTACCTAGAGAAGTATACTCTTCTTCTTTAAGTACTCCATCTTTTATTGAAGACAATTTTATTTTAGATTCAATTGAAAGTAGCCTGTCAAACAATTGTTCGTTTCCCATTTCCAGACTATATACTAGTACATGTTTCCCTGATTTTGCAACATTCAATGCCAGATTTAATGCAAACGCTGTTTTCCCCATAGCTGGACGTGCAGCAAGTATAATTAAATCGGAACCATGAAATCCACTAGTAAGTGCATCATAAGCCTTAAATCCTGAACTGATACCTCTAAGCCCTCCCTTATACTTAGACATTTCATCTAGACTGGATATTTTCATTCCAGCAAGCTCATTTAAGGAAACTACATCTTTTTTCTGCTTTGCTTCAGCAATTTTAAAAATCATGCTTTCTGCCTTATCAAGCATCGTGTCTATTTCTTCATATCCCCGATACGCCATTCTTGTAATATTTTCACCAGTTTCTATCAGCTTACGCTGAATTGACTTTTCTTTAATTACATAGGCATAGTTTACTGCATTTGCAGCTGTAGAAACTACATCCACAAGGTCATATATTATATCTTCCCCGCCTATTTCTTCCAGCTTATCCTTTTTTTTCAGTGATTCTATAATTAAAAGAGTATCTATTATTTTACCACTATTGTAGGCATTCAGCATTTCCTCAAAAATATATTTGTAGTTATTTTTATAGAAGTCTGAAGAACTTATGATATCTATAACTTCACTAATTGCATCAGGTTTTATAAAAATTGAACTTAATAGAGCTTCTTCAGCTTCAATGCTATAAGGTATCTTTAATTCATTCTCCCGTCTGGAATCATCAAATAAATCCATTGTCCTTAACCTCTCAATTTATAAATTAATTTATTCTTTAGCTTCAAGTTTAATCTTTATAGACACTTTTACTTCAGAATGAAGCTTTAATTCTACTGGATGAAGACCTAGTTCCTTCATTCTTGTATCAGTAGAAACTTTTTTCTTATCTACTTCTATTCCAAGCTGTTCATATATAGCTTCGGCAATTTCCTTACCTCCAACAGATCCGAACACTTTTCCATTATTCCCGGCTTTCACCTTTATCGTGATTTCCTTACTTTGCAGCTTATCCTTTAGTTCATTTGCCTTTTTGACATCTTTATCATGATTTCTTTGAATTTTTTCATTTTTATTCTTAAGTTTATTTATATTTTCAGCAGTAGCTGGAACCGCCTTGTTCTGAGCAAATAAGAAATTGTTTGCATATCCATCCTTAACCTCTATAATTTCATCCTTTTTCCCTACACCTTTTATATTCTCTTTTAAAATAACCTTTATTTTCATTCTAAATTAATACATCCGAATAAATACAGACAGCCATTTATTCCAATGTATATCCTCCCTCCTAAAATTTATATAGCTACTTTTTCTCTATTATCTCACCGTCAAAAAAACTTATAACCTTATTTATAAATTCATCTTTTCCAGCTTCACGTTTCTTCATTCCAGAAACAGCTTTTATTTCTATATCAGAATTACATACCTTATTGATTATTTCTTCAACTTCCTTCTTATTATTAGGTTCCATTATATTAATAGCATGGAAATTATTACCATCAGGAAATCTTATAGTCAATATTCCAGCATTAAAGTCCTCAGGGTAAGTATCTTCCATAAGTGCTGCCAGCATTACTCTCTTGTTTTTTATTGATTTCTTTATCTTATCCCAGTTTTTTTCAAATAGTACAATATCGTATTTTTCTTTATTTTCAGATTGCACTTCTTTAACTGGTGTACTTTCAGCAAAGAATTTTACCTCAGACTGAGCTTTTCTTTTATTTTTGTATAGTTCATGTATAAGAACATAGCCTAGAAGCCTTTTATCCTCTTCATATTTAAATTCATTTAAAATAAAGAAGATACTGCTTATAGTTTCAAGTATAAAATCTACAGACAGCTTCTCATCAAGTTTAAACTGTCTCTTCAGATAATAGGCAAAATCCTTTAAAAAAGTCTCTATTATCTGACCTTCTTCCCATAATCTGTCTATAAAGTCCATTAATTTTTTTTT
This sequence comes from Leptotrichia sp., assembly GCA_041854625.1. Classification (GTDB taxonomy): domain Bacteria; phylum Fusobacteriota; class Fusobacteriia; order Fusobacteriales; family Leptotrichiaceae; genus Leptotrichia_A. Next base: position 4,036 of record JBHACQ010000159.1, read on the forward strand.
ATCAGATTCCTGAATAAGACCTAAGAATTCATTTAATACAATATCTGGAACAACTCCTAAAGCTTTCTGGGTTTTTTCAATATTAATTTTTTCATCTGAAAAATTAGAAATAACCTGCTCAAAAATAGAAAAGCTGTCCCTCGCACTACCCTCAGATTTTCTAAAGATAAGCTCCAGGCTTTCATCGTCAATATCAATATTTTCCTTTAATGCAGTCTTACGCAATAATTCTATAATATCATCTTTTTCAATTGGAAGAAAATCATACCTCTGACATCTGGATATAACTGTATCAGGAATTTTATCAATTTCTGTTGTCGCTAAAATAAAAATAACATGTGAAGGCGGTTCCTCTAATGTCTTTAAAAGAGCATTAAAAGCTTCCTTAGTAAGCATATGAACTTCATCTATGATATATATTTTCTTTCTTCCCCGGACAGGCTGATAATTTATCTTTTCCTTCAGCTCCCGTATTTCATCAATTCCTCTATTTGATGCAGCATCAATCTCTATCATATCCATTGAAATCCCTTGAGCTATTTCATTGCAGTTATCACAAAGTCCACAGGGAGAATCTGTAACATCATTGGAATTAAGACAGTTTACTCCCTTAGCAATAAGACGTGCTAAAGTAGTCTTCCCTACACCTCTAGGACCGTTAAATAAATATGCATGCGATAGCTTATTCTCTTTTAATGAATTTTTTATTGCTCTAGTAACAAATTTCTGTCCTGCAATTTCATCAAATGTCTGAGGTCTGTACTTTCTATATAATGTAATATTCACTATTCCCACCTCGATATTAAAATTGATTGAATTAAATAGAACGTCGTAATTATATCATTTTTAAAAATAAAATACAAATAAAAAAGAGTCTGGCGGCGACCGATTTTCCCTGGGGGGACCCCAAGTATCTTAGGCGCAGGCAGGCTTAACTTCCGGGTTCGGAAAGTTGCCGGGTGTATCCCTGCCGCTGTTACCACCAAACTTCACTGCTGGATGTATGCAGG
>JBHACQ010000160.1:0-8231 GCA_041854625.1 Leptotrichia sp.
ATAATCCCTGTAATCAAAAAATGTCAATAAAAACAGCAGTACAGTTCCCAATGCAATCCATATCAGATTCTGAATGACATATCTCTGCTCTCTTGTAGCACTATATACAAAAATTGTACTTATTGTTACAAGGGAATAGACAAAAAACAGAAGCATCTTATCCATCCTCACTAAATTCGATTTTATCTTTTCCATTAATCTCTGATTTCGAAACATATCCATTCTCCCTTACACATTTCCTAAAACAGTAATATTCTGCGTTAAATACTGTTTCTTTATAAAATTATTTATCTCTTCTAATTTTACATCCTTTACTTCCTTCTTCAATTTCTCAATATCAATCAGTTCCTTTCTCCTGATGTAGTAATTTCCAAGTATATTCATCCTGGAACGTGGATTTTCCATTGAAAAGGCTATCTTGCTTAAATATTTATTTTTCGCTTTCTGAAGTTCTATTTCTTTTATCCCTTCTTCCCTCAGCTTCTTAAACTCATTTAATGTAATTTCTATGGCATCCCTGTAGTTTTCCTTATTTGTCCCTATATAAGTGGATATAACTCCTCCATCCTTATAATACTGGTTATATGTATATACTGAATACGCCAGTCCATTTTTTTCTCTTATTTCCTGAAAAAGCCTGGAACTCATGGAGCCTCCCATTATATTTGCAGATATATCTATATATATCCTGTTTTCATCAGTATATGACATCCCCTCATGAGTAATACAGATATTTACCTGATTTATATCCTTTGTATGAAGGCTTTCCCCATCCTTAAAATTAAAGTCTATGTCATTTCTCCTGTCTATCTTATTATCAGCCAGCTTCCCGAAGTAGCTGTCTACTTTTCCTATTATTTCTTCCCTGTTAAAATTCCCTGAAACTGATATTACAATATTATCCTTTGTGTATCTTTCCCTGTAGTATCTTCTTATTGCTTCAGAAGAAAGGCTTTTTACACTTTCTTCAGTTCCTATTATCGGTTTCCCATACTGTCCTGATATGGAATCAGAATAGTTCAGTTCAAATACAAGATCATCCGGAGTATCCTTATACATCCTTATTTCTTCAATAATTACATCTTTTTCCTTCTCAAGTTCCTTTTCATCTATTACTGAATTTGTAACTATATCAAACAGGATGTCAACTGTCTTTCCTAGAAATTCTGTCAGTGCATTAATATGGAACACCGTTTCCTCCTTAGAAGTATGAGCATTTATACTTGCACCGAGATAGTCGATTTCTTCTGATATCTGAAAATAATCTCTTGTGGGAGTACCTTTAAATATCATATGTTCCAGAACATGTGATATTCCTTCCTCATCATCAGCTTCATCCCTTGAACCTGTCCTTACAAAAACTCCTATTGAGCATGTCGAAACGCTTTCAAGCTTATCAAATATTACTTCAATTCCCGATTCTGTCTTTACTATTTCTGTCATTTTCTCCCTTTCCATATATTATAATTGGTATTTGTAAAACTCTACAAACTCTGTTAATACAGTATTTTAAACTTTTATTTCTTTTTTCCCCACTTTTTTAATCTTTCAGAAAGCAGATTTATTTTATAAGTTCCTACATATATTATTAATATTCCGCATTCATAAACAGCCTTATCCCTATTGCGAGGTATACAATAAGAGGTAAAAAACAGGAGAGATACACAGGCATTGTTCCTGCTGAAGCTACTGATTTAAGTATTGTACTAAACCCATAATAGGAATATCCTATAATTGCAGACAACCCTATATTTACTGCTGCTCCTCCCCTTACATAACGGCTCCCAAGAGATAGTCCTATGAAGCACATTATAAAGGAAGACAGGGCAAATGATATCCTGTAATAAAAATCAATCCTAAGCTCTCTAGAATCAGCTCCAACCCTCGTAAAATAGACTATCTTCTCCCTCAACTGCGGCATAGTCAGATTTTTAGAAACTACCGGCTCTGCAAGAATATCTTCAATAGGCATCCTGAACTTTAATATAGAAGTATCTACAGCTCTTGTACTGTTAGTTGTCCCGTCATGTTCCTTCAGATTTTCAAACTTCCACATATCTGTCTTTTTCTCAACCCTGCCTAAAGTTGACGTATATATCTTGTCTATTCCCTTAAACCCATCCTTTAGCTTAATTATCTCAATTTCCTTCATAATACCTTGTTTCTTGTTAACATACCCGCTGTAAAGAATTGTATTCTTATCTACCTTTACAAAGACAAATGTCTTTTCAGATTTTACAGGCTCACTCTGTTCTAATTTTAGCAGTTTCATATTACTTTTCTTTGTATTTGACTTACCTAAAGTATCAAAATTTATCCAGAGAACTGTTCCGCTTACTAAAAATGAAAATATCATAGGAAGCAGGGAAATCCTGAAAAAGCTTATTCCACTTGTTTTCATAGCTGCTATTTCAAGCTGTTTTGCCATTTTGCTTATACAAAGCAGGCTCCCAAGAAGTATCCCCAGAGGTGCGGTATTAGTTATAATTTCTGGTATTCCGTAAGACAGATATTTTAAAGCTTCCTTTAAAGTGAATTTCCCGTCAATTATCCATCCTGTAAGATTTATACTTTCTGCAAGCAGGAATATCAGGAAAAACATCATCATTCCTAGAAAAAAACTTTTTACATAGTTTATAATTATATACTTGTCCAATTTATTCATTTAATTAATTTCTCCTGTATTTTTTAACTGAAAAATATATACACAGTGCAAACAGTATCAGATTAGGTATCCACATTGCAAGCTGTGCCGGCACATTATTTTTCAGCACCATTATTTTTGCATAGTTGACGACTGCAATATAAGCAAATATTACAATCAGGCTTATTCCAAAGCTTATCCCCCTTCCGCTTCTCCTATGTCCTACAGAAAGAAGTACTCCAAGCCAGCAGAGAAGTGTACTTGCCAGAGGCCCTATCAGACGCTGATATATTTCAACCAGTGCCTTCAATGCCGCTTCCTTTGATTCGGGATTCTTTATATTATCATCATGGAATTTCTTTAATTCTTTCAAGTTCATCTCACTACGGCTTTTCTCATATTTTTCATTTTCATTCTTGAAGAATGTGGAAATAGGAATTTCCTGCTCTTTATATTCTGCAGCTACCCTGCTGTTTCCTTCCTTGTCAAAGGAATATCCTTTGACATTTTTCAGAACTATCACTCCTGGATCAAACCTTGCATTATCTGCCAGAAATATTACAGGATAGGGATTGTTATCCTGCCTGTTTAATATAAGAAAGTTCTTTGCAGTTGCCTTATCATTATTAACTTCATCTATATAAAATCCAAATCCCTTTTCAGGATTTGTCAGAAATATTTTTTCTTCTGTAAGGGAATTAGGCTTAGTTGCCAATAACGCCTTCGTCTGGGCATTTATATTTTCCAGTGCTCTAGGATTTACATATATTTCAAGTCCCAGTCCTATAAAAGTCAGTATAAGCCCAAAAATAAATGCCGGCCTTATTATCCTGAACAGCCCTATTCCTGATCCTTCCATAGCTATTATTTCATTTGTCTCAGATAATCCCCCGTAAACAAGCATTACCCCAAGAAACGCTCCCATCGGTATTGTCTGCACTAAAACCCCTGGAACTGCATAAAAAAAGTAATCAATTATTGAAATAAACGGAAGATCGCTTGCAAACAGCCTTTCCATAACCTCCATCAGTACATTCAGCATTAATATAAAAGTAAATATGCTTATTCCAAAGATTGAAGGTAGTAAAAGTGAGCTGTATATATACCTGTCTATTATTTTTATTTTCATTTCTTTATTCCTTTATTTGTATTTTTCGTTTCTAAATTTTCATCCTTTAATGCATTCAGTACATTTTTTTCAAGTTCTTCCTCTTTTATTTTCATACGGTAGGCATTTACTTCCTTCTGTATAAATTCAGGAAACCCCTGTGCATAGGCATATACATATTCCGTAATTCTAGACACAAGCTTGCTTTCATTACGTATTTCCTTAAGCCTTTTACTATGTTCAGAGCCTACGAGCACTATTATATATATAATAAAAATTATAAAGGTTGTCTTTACTATTCCCAGAATACCTCCTAATATTTCATCACCATTCTGTAATTTTATGCTCCTTAAAAATTTTCCAGATAATGACAGCATTATAGAAAATATTAAATATAATATGATAAATACTATAAGATATTTATTTAACCCATTTTTCGAAACCTTGTCATCCAGTCTGAAGATTTCCTGAACTATCCTATAAGAGTATTTCATAAGGAACATGATTAAAAGATATTTAAACATACAGAAAAACTCATATATGAATCCTCTTTTTGTTCCTAATATAAAAAATATGACTGTCAATACTATTGACAATATTTCAAATTTCATGCTGCACCTCCTTCAGCTGATAACTGCCTTTTTCATTACACATAAATTCTTGGTACCCTCTGACTTATTCCGCATAAAATTTCATAAGATATTGTATTACATAAGCCTGCTACATCAACTACACTTATATTTTCTCCAAAAAACTCAACAACATCTCCTTTTCTAGCTTCTTTAGCCAGTTCATGTGGCAGCAGGATTAGAAGCTGATCCATACATACTCTTCCTATTATATTACATCTATAGCCTTTATAATATACATAACCTCTATTAGACAAATCCCTTCTTACGCCATCTGCATAGCCTATGGATACAGTTGCTACTGTATCACCTTTCTTTCCAAGATATGTATTCCCATAACTTATAAAACTGTCCTTATACAATGTCTTTATATAACTTATTTTTGCATAAAGCGACATTACAGGATGGAATTTATAAGGGATTGTCTCTTCGGGAGTAACCCCTCCATAAATAATTATTCCAGCCCTTATAAAGTCGTACTTACTTTCTGTACATTTCAGGCTTCCAAAACTATTAAGTATATGCCTGTATTTAATAGTGGGAATATCTTTCATCATTTTTTCACTTATTTCTCTGAATCTTTCTTCCTGAAGCCTCGTATATTCTTCATCTGAGTCAGAAGAGGAAAAATGCGAGAAGAGCCCTATTACATCAACATATTTACAGTTTTTTAGATATTCAGCCAGCTTATCTGTTTCATTTTCCTGAAAACCGACCCTTCCCATTCCAGTATCAATTTTAAGGAAAACAGAAACTTTGCTTTTATTCTTCTCCAGATAGTCTATTTCTTCAAAATCAGTTACCATAAAATATATATTTTCTTCAGATATCCTGTTCATATGTTCATTTTCAACGGGTCCTAGAATAAGTATGCTTACCCTGTTATCCAGTTCCTTTATATTCAGTGCTTCTTCCACTGTAGCTACAGCAAAATTTTTAACTCCTGTTTTTATAAGTTCCCTGCATATTTCAATCATTCCATGACCGTAGGCATCTGCCTTTATTACAGCAATTATTTTTTCCTTTGAAGTTATCTTTTCAAGTTCCTCTATATTTTTCCTTAAATTTCCCATATTTATTTCTGCCCAACAACGCATTTTCCTTCACCTTCTAAAACTTTCTATTACCATTCAGATTTATTCTTTTCTATATCAGGAACATACAGCTTCTACACCAGTACCTTTTCATCTGCATCATATCCGTTTACTTTCTTTGTGTTCTTTTTCCTGTCAGTATCCTTTGTATTGTCCTTTTTTACCCTTCTGAACTTTCTCATAATGTAAACTAAAGGACTTGCTACAAATATTGAAGAATATGAACCAAATATCATTCCTATAAAAAGTGTCATATTAAAAGTCCTTAGAGACTCTCCACCGAATATAAGAAGTATAGTTATTGAAAATAATGTAGTTATTGATGTATAAAGTGACCTCATACATACCTGATTTACACTTGTTTCTATTATTTCTGCAAAGTCCTTTTTTTGTTTTGCCTTCTGATTCTTATTATCATTTTCCCTGATCCTGTCAAATATTACTATCGTATCATTAATAGAATATCCCAGTATTGTAAGAATTGCTGCAATAAACGGAGTATCCACTTCATATCTCAGGAGGGCAATCAGTCCTATTGAAATTATTACATCATGAAGAAGTGTAGCTATCCCCGCAATGGCATAGACAAATTCAAATCTTATTGTAACGTAGATAATTATAAGTATGCTCCCTATTATTAATGCCCATACAGCATTCTGTGTCAGTTCCTTTCCGATTGTAGCTCCTACTGTATCATATCTCACTATATCGTATTTGCCTGTCTTTTCTGTCAGTTTTGAAAGCAGTACACCTTTCTGCTTTTCCTCCAGCTGTCCTGTTCTTAATATTAAAGTGTTATCATCTTCTGAAAATTGAAGTTTTTTAGCCTTCAGCTGATGTATTTCTCCAGACAGTTCATCTAAAGCTTTATTTACCTGATCCTTATTTATTGCCTTTTCATATTTTATCTGTAGCAGATCTCCACCTTTAAAATCAATTCCTAAATTTAATTTTATAGTAAAAAGGAATATCAGGGAAAGAAGTATCATTAATACAGAAAATCCTATATATGCCTTCTTATATTGTATTACTTTCAAATTCATCTTTTTTTACTCCTTTCCAGAATAACTGTTCTTTCTTTATTTTAAAATTCTCAACTGTAAACTGTAAGAACAGCTTTGTTATAAATATTGCAGTAATCATCGTTATCATTACCCCTAAAGAAAGAGTCACTGCAAACCCCTTTACAGGACCTGTCCCATAGAAGAAGAGTACTGCGGCAACCAGTAATGTAGTCAGGTTTCCGTCAATTATTGCAGGTAATCCGTTTGAAAATCCTTTTTCTATTGAATCATTCAGGCTGTATCCCTTTGCCAGTTCTTCCTTTATACGTTCAAAAGTAATTACATTGGCATCTACCGCCATTCCTAAAGTCAGAATAAATCCTGCTATTCCTGGAAGTGTCAATGTTGCTCCTACCATACTCAGTGAAGCAAGCACTAAAAAACCATATATTACAAGGACTACATTAGCAATTAATCCAGGTATCTTATATATTGCAAACATAAATGCCCATATTGCTATCATTGCCAGCATTCCTGCAAACTGTGTCTGTTTTATGGATTCCACTCCGAGGGTAGCACCTATTGTCCTTACTTCAAGTATTTTTATACTTACAGGCAGAGCCCCCGATTTTAGAAGATTTGTCAGATTTTTAGCATCTTCCCTGTTGCCAGTAGTGATTTCTCCGCTTCCTCCCGGTATTTCAGAATTTATTATAGGGGCAGACTGTTCCTTTCCATCCAGCATTATTGCAAGAGGTTTATTTATATTTTCTTTCGTTATCTTAGCAAATTTTTCAGCTCCTTCACTGTCCAGAGTAAAATGTACTACAGGCTGTCCAAATTGACCTTCTCCTAAATTAGCTGTCTTTATGGCAGAACCTTCCAGTAATGTAGGTCCATATGTCCCGTCATTATTTTTTATCTTAAATTCCAGTTTTGCCGTCGTTCCTATAAGTTCTACAGCCTTCTGAGAATCCTTAATTCCTGCAAGCTCTACTATAAGCCTGTCTGTTCCGTTTATCTGGAGGGTAGGTTCTGTTACTCCTAGACCATCTACCCTTCTTTCAATTATATCTCTTACCTTATCCATTGTATCTGCTTCAATTTTCCCCTGTGCCTGTAATACCACCGATGTACCTCCACGTAAATCCAGTCCCAGCTTTATTTTATTAAAATAAAGTATCACAGCAGGAACAAATAGTATTACAAATAACCATACATACTGCATTTTTCTGTTCTTCATTACAATCCTTTCCCAAACTCAATTTGTCTTTTATCGCATTTTATTTTATCCTATCCAGATATTTCTGAAGTATTATTGATGCCGCTACCATGTCCACAACCTTCCTTCGTTCCTTTCCGCTTTTCTTTGAATAGTTTTTCAGGTAATGTTCAGCTTCAGTTGTTGTATACCTTTCATCTACAGTAAATATCTGTATATTTTCAATTTTTTCTTTTAATTCCTCAATAAATTCTTCTACCTTTTCAACTTGACGTTTCTTAGTTCCATCAAGGCTTCTAGGAATCCCTACAACTATTTTACGCGTCCCTTCATCAAGGAGTATTTCCCTTATTCTTTCTACAGGATCAGCTGTATTCCTGTCTATTACTTCCAGAGCAGTTGCCAGAATTCCAAGAGAATCTGATTTGGCAACTCCTATCCTTACATCACCTACATCAAGTCCTATAAATTTTTTCATTTTTCCCCTTCCAGATTTTCAGATAATTATTTTCGGCTACGTTTTTCAGATA